>NZ_JAAKGN010000070.1:0-22804 GCF_011039295.1 Modestobacter sp. KNN46-3
GTGGTGCACCGTCGATCACCGGCGGCGGAGCCGGGCGGCGTGCCGCCCGCGTTCCGGTACCGAGGTGCCCGGCAGCCGCCCGGCGGGGGCTGCCGCTTGGCGGAAGGGCCCGTTGACGTGACCTGCCTCACGACCTAGCGTCCGCCGCCACCCACCCGAACGACGACCCGTCGCGTTGCCCGGCGGGCGTCGAGATCCACTGGAGGAACGCGTGCGCAGGACGTCGAAGAGCTCGATGGTGCTGGGCTCGATGGTGATCGGCGCCCTCGTGCTGACCGGTTGTGGCGGCGAGGACGACGGGGCCGAGCCCGTGGCCGGCGCGGGATCGGACGAGCTGACCACCGTGCGCGTGGGCGCCATCCCGATCGTGGACGTGGCGCCGCTCTACCTGGCCCAGGAGGTCGGCATCTTCGCCGACCACGGCCTGGAGGTGGAGCCCTTCCTGGCGCAGGGCGGCGCAGCCATCGTCCCGGCGGTGCTGGCTGGGGAGGCGGAGTTCGGCTTCTCCAACATCACCAGCCTGCTGCAGGCCGAGTCGCGCGGGGTGCCGCTGGCCCTCGTCGCCCCCGGCTCCGGGGCCACCGGCAACGTGGAGGAGGACTTCGCCGCGGTGATCGTCCCCGCCGACTCCGAGGTGCAGGAGCCGGCCGACCTGGCCGGGAAGAGGGTCGCCATCAACTCGATCAACAACATCAGCGACACCGTCGTGCGGGAGACCGTCCGGCAGGACGGCGGCGACCCCTCGTCGATCCAGTTCGTGGAGCTGGCCTTCCCCAACATGGTCGCCGCGGTCGCCGACGGCTCGGTGGACGCGGCCTTCGCGGTCGAGCCGTTCGCCACCGTCGGGGTGAGCCAGGGCATGCGCGTGGTCGCCGCCCCCTACACCCAGACCGACGAGGCGCTCACGGTCGCCGGCTACTTCACCTCCGACCAGTACGCCGCCGAGAACGCCGACACCGTGCAGGCCTTCGCCGACGCGATGGCGGAGGCGCAGCAGTACGCCACCGAGCACCCGGACGAGGTGCGCGAGGTGCTGGGCTCCTACACGAACATCGACCCGGCGATCGCGCAGGAGCTGACGCTGCCCGCCTACCAGACCGAGATCGACCGGGACTCGGTCGAGGTGCTGCTCGAACTCGGCGTGGAGGACGGGGTCATCCCCGAGGGCGTCGACCTGGAGAACGTGTTCGCCGAACTGGAGTGAGCGCCTCCGGCTGCTGCCCGCCCCGCCCTCAGGCCGGGGCGGGCGCCAGCCCGGTGTACGCGGCCAAGAAGGCCAGCTGGTCGGCGGCCAGACCCACCGTGCGGCTGACCGCCCGGGCGCCGTGCCCCACCGACAGCTCCCGGCGCAGCACGATCGGCGCCTCCGCCGTCGTCGCGTGCTGCAGGGCCGCGGCGAGCTTGCGGGCGTGCAGCGGGTCGACCCGGGTGTCGGACTCGAACGTCGTGAACAGCACCGCCGGGTAGTCGGTGCCCTCGACCACCCGGTGGTACGGCGAGTACCCCAGCAGCCAGCCCAGTTCGACCGGGTCGGCGGCGGTCCCGTACTCGTCGTTCCAGGTGCGGCCCAGACCGAACAGCTCGTACCGCACCATGTCCAGCAACGGCGCACTGCAGACGACCGCGGCCACCAGGTCGGGGTGCTGGGTGGTCATGGCGCCGACCAGCAGCCCGCCGTTCGAGCCGCCCATCACGGCCAGCTGGGCCGGCGTCGTCCAGCCCTCGGCGATCAGGTGGCCCGCGGCCGCGGCGAAGTCGTCGAACACGTTCTGCTTGCGCTCCCGCATCCCGGCCCGGTGCCACTCCTCGCCGTGCTCGGAGCCGCCGCGCAGGTTCGCCACCACCCACACCCCGCCGGCGGCCACCCAGGCCAGGGCCTGCGCGGTGTAGGCCGGGGTGAGCGACACGTTGAACCCGCCGTAGCCGTAGAGCACGGTCGGGCGCGGGGTGTCGGGGGTGCCGGTGCCGGAGAGCACGAACAGGTGCACCGGCGTCCCGTCCGGAGACGTCGCGTGGGCCTCGACCACCCGCACGTCGGGCACCGCGCCGGCCACCGGGGCCTGCTCGTGGCTGGTGAGCGCGGCCGGGTCGGCGGCGTCCCAGCGCAGCACCGAGGGCGGCGTGGCGTAGTCGGTGAAGCCGACCCAGGCGGTCGTGCCGCCCTCCGGGGGTGCGCTGACGCCGGCGACGCTGCCCGGGCGCAGCGCGGTCACCTCGGCCACGCGGCCGGAGCCGTCGGCGGCCCACAGCGAGAGCCGGTCGGTGGCGTCGACCGCGTGCACGGCGAGCACCCGCAGGTCGCCGTCCGGGCCGTCGACCAGGGCGACGTCGCCGAGCACCCCGTCGTCGGACTGGGGGACCACCTCGTGCCAGGCCGCCGGCGCCCAGCTGGCCGGGTCGGCCGGGTCGGCCACCACCAGCCGGCTGCGGGGGGCGTCCCGGTCGGTGTGCAGCCACAGCCGGCCGTCGCGGGCCACCCAGGCCGAGGTCTGCGCGTCCACGCCGACCTGCAGCTCGCGGAGGACGCCGTCCCCGGCCAGGTCGGCCAGCCAGACGTCGTCGCGCGGCGCGGTGCCGACCGAGGCGGACACGACCAGCCAGCGGCCGTCGGCGCTGGTGCGGGCGCCGAAGTAGGTCGAGGGGTCGCTGCCCTCGCCGTGCACCAGGGCGTCGTCAGCGGGGTCGCTGCCCACCCGGTGGCGCCACACCCGGCGGTGGAACTGCTCCTCACCGGCCGGGACGAGCTCGGGGGCCAGCCGGCGCACGTAGAACAGCTCCTGACCGCCGGGCAGCCAGCCGACGGGGGAGTAGCGGCAGCGGTCGATCGGGCCCTCGACCAGCTCGCCGGTGGCGACGTCCAGGACGAACAGCTGCGACTCCTCGTCGCCGCCGACCGAGACCTGGTAGGCGAGCCGGTCGCCCTCCCACGAGGGGGACCAGGCGTCCAGCGTCGTGGTGCCGGCCGGGTCCAGCGCCGTCGGGTCGACCAGCACCCGCACGCTGCCGTCGGGCTCGGTGACCCGCAGCACGGCGTGCTCCTGGCCGGGGTCACGCCGGGTGGAGAAGGCCCGGCCGTTGCGCCACACCGGGATGCCGACCGCACCGGCGTGCACCAGTTCGGCCAGCCGCTCGGCGAACGCCGGACGGCCGGGGAGGCCGGCGAGGAGGCCGGCGGCCAGCTCGTCCTGTGCGGCGGCCCAGGCCATGGTCCGTGGGTCCTCGGCGTCCTCCAGCCAGCGGTAGGGATCGGCGACCGGGTGACCGTGCAGGTCGTCGACCAGGTCCAGGCGGGGGGCGTCGGGGTAGCGCACGCGCTGACCGTAGCCGCGGCCACCGACGCACCGCTCGGGTCGGCCGATGGCAGAGACCGCCGTCGCCAGTGCAGGATGGCAGGTGCCCGTGGGCTGTCGAAGCCGTCGGTGGCCGGGGGCACTCGGAGGTGTCCCGTGTCGATCACCGCACTCGGGTCGTCGTCCGGGCCGGGTCCCGCCGGCTCCCGACGCGACGTCCTCGCCCGTCCGCACGCCCCTGCCCCGGCGGCGTGCACGACCGGTGCAACGCTCCTGCTCAACGCCACCTACGAGCCGTTGTGCGTGGTCTCCAGCCGCCGCGCGATCGTGCTCGTCCTGGCCGCCAAGGCCGAGGCCGTCGACGTCACCGACGACGAGGTGCACGCCGAACGGGTGACCGTGGCGGTGCCGGTCGTGGTGCGGCTGACCCGCTACGTGCGGGTGCCCTACCCGGTCTCGGTGCCGCTGTCCCGCCGGGCGGTGTTCACCCGGGACGGGCAGACCTGCGTGTACTGCGGGGGCTCGGCCACCAGCATCGACCACGTCGTGCCGCGCAGCCGCGGTGGCACGCACACCTGGGACAACGTCGTCGCGGCCTGCCGGCGGTGCAACCACACCAAGGCCGACCGGTCGCTGGCCGAGATGGGCTGGTCGCTGCCGCACCCGCCCGGCGCCCCCAGCGGTGCGGCCTGGCGGCTGCTCGGGCACCGCACGGTCGACCCGCGGTGGCGGGAGTGGCTCGGCATGCCCGACTCGGTGAGCGCGTGACGATCGACCTGGCCCGGCGCCTCTGGGCACTCGGCGAGCCGTTCCACGCACTGACCTACTTCGCCGACGAGTCGCGCACCGCCTATGCCGAGGCCGGGCTGCGCGGCTTCTGGGCCGGGTACTTCGCCGGCCGCGCCGCGCCCCTCGGGCCGGTCGGACCGGCGCTGGTGACGGCGACGTTCGGTTCGTTCGCCCCCGACTTCGTCGGCCGGCGGGTGCCCGAGGTCTGGACGACGACGCCCCCGGCCGACGCCCTGGCCGCCCGGCTGGCCGGGGTGGACGCCGCGGCCCGCCGGGCGCTGCCCGACTGGCTCGGCTCACCCGAGGCGGAGGAGGCCGCGACGCTGGCCCGCCGGGCCGCGGAGGCGGTCGACGTCCTCGGCCGCCCGCTGGCGGCGGCGAACACCGACGTGCCCTGGCCGGTCGAGCCGCACCTGGTGCTGTGGCAGGCGCTGACCACGCTGCGCGAGCACCGGGGGGACGGCCACCTGGCCGCCCTGCTGCAGCAGGACCTGCTCGGCCTGCCCGCACTGGTGCTGACCGCGGCGGCCGGGAGGACGTCGGCCGACTGGCTGCAGAAGGCCCGAGGCTGGTCGCCCGGGCAGTGGGCGGCCTGCGCCGAGGAGCTCACGGAGCGCGGCCTGCTGGCCGACGGAGCGCTGACCGCCGACGGGGTGGCGCTGCGCGCGGCGGTCGAGGCCGACACCGACCGGCTGGCGCAGGGCCCGTGGACGGCGCTCGGCCAGGCCGGCTGCGACCGGCTGGCCGAGCTGCTGGCACCGGTGCGCCAGGCGGTCGTGGCGGCGGGGGAGTGGCCGGCGCACAACCCGATCGGCGTCCCGGAGCCGGCCTGACGGCCCCGACCAGGCGCTCGTCCTCAGCCGGCGAGGAGCGCGGCGTCCTCGCTCAGGTGACCCGGCTGCGCTCGGTCGGGTAGCTCTCGTGCGACCGGTCGCCGAGCACGGTGCGCAGCCGGTCCATCGCGTCCCAGACGTCGACGAACCGGGTGTAGAGCGGCGCCGGGCCCAGCCGGAGCCGGTCGGGCGTGCGGAAGTCCGGGACGACGCCGCGGTCGATCAGCGCCTGGGTCAGCTGCCACGCCTGCGGGTGGGCGAGGCTGACGTGCGACCCGCGCCGGGCGGCCTCCCGTGGTGAGGCGACCGCGACCCCGTGCCCGGCGAGCCACTCGTCGGCCAGCGCGATCACCAGCTCGGTCAGCGCCCGGCCCTTGGCGGCCAGCCGCTCGATGCCGGCCTCCGCGGACAGCCGGGCGCCGACCTCCACCGCCGCCATGGCCAGCACCGGGGGAGTGCCGACGGCGAACCGGTCCACGCCGTCGGCCGGGTCGTACGCCGTCCCCATCGCGAACTGGTCGCGCTGGCCGAACCAGCCCCAGATCGGCTGGCGCAGCTGCTCCTGCAGTTCGCGGCGCACGTAGAGGAAGGCCGGGGACCCGGGGCCGCCGTTGAGGTACTTGTACGTGCAGCCGACCGCGAGGTCGGCGCCGGCCGCCGTGAGGTCGGCGGGCACGGCACCGGCGGCGTGGCTGAGGTCCCACACGACCAGCGACCCCGCCTCGCGGGCCAGCCGGGTCACCTCCGCGATGTCGACCAGCGCACCCGACCGGTAGGCCACCTGCGAGAGGACGACGACGGCGACCCGCTCGTCCAGGGCCCTGGCCAGCACGTCCAGCTCCAGGCCGGTGTCGATGTGTGCCTCGACCTCGCGCACCGTCATCCCGCGCGCCTGGGCCACCCCGGCCACGATGTACCGGTCGGTGGGGAAGTCGTCGGCGCAGCAGACCAGCACGTCCCGGCCCGGGCGGGCATCGGCCGCAGCGACGAGCAGCTTGTAGAGGTCGACGCTGGTCGTGTCGCCGACCAGCACCTCGCCGGGCCGCGCCCCCAGCACGCCCTCGGCGAGGACGTCACCGATCCGGCCGGACTGCTGCACCCAGTCGCGCCAGGAGCCGACGAGCCCCTGCCCCCACTCCTGCTCCACAGCCCGGGCCACCGCGGCGGGGGTCTCCCGGGGCAGCCGGCCGAGGGAGTTGCCGTCCAGGTAGAGCAGCCGGTCGGGGCCGTCGTCGTCGGTGCCGGTGAAGCGCGCCCGGAACCCGGCCAGCGGGTCGGTGGCGTCGGCGGCTTCGGCGTCGGCGCGGGAGAGGTCCACGAGGAGATCCTGCCCGTCGCGGCTAGCGTCCGGGTGGTGACCTCCTCGCCCGGCACACGACTGCACGACCTCACCGCGCTCGAGCAGGCAGCCGCGGTCCGCGCGAAGGAGGTGAGCCCCACCGAGCTGGTCGAACACTCCCTCGCCCGCATCGAGGCGCTGGACACCGCCGTCGGGGCCTTCCTGACCGTCACCCCCGACCGGGCGCGCGCCGCAGCGGCGGCGGCCGACCGGGCGGTGCTGGACGGCGGGGACCTGCCGCCCCTGCACGGCGTCCCGACCGCGATCAAGGACCTGGCCAACACCGCCGGGGTGCGCACCACCTTCGGCTCGGCCGTGCTGTCCGACTTCGTACCGGCCATCGACGATGCCGTGGTCACCGCGCTGGCCGCCGCCGGCACGATCAGCCTGGGCAAGACCAACACCCCTGAGTTCGGCTTCCCCTGCTACACCGACAACGACCTCGCCGGCCCGGCCCGCTGCCCGTGGGACCCCTCGCTGCTGGCCGGTGGTTCCAGCGGTGGTGCGGCTGCCGCCGTGGCCGCCGGGCTGCTGCCCTTCGCCCACGGGTCCGACGGCGGCGGCTCGATCCGCATCCCGGCCGGGATCAACGGGCTGTTCGGAATCAAGCCCACCCGCGGCCGGGTGAGCAACGCCCCGCTGGGCAGCGAGACCACCGGCCTGGGCGTGCAGGGGCCCCTGGCCCGCACCGTGCGGGACGCCGCCGTGATGCTCGACGCGATGGCCGGGCCGGTGCCCGGTGACCCGTACTGGGCGCCGCCGCCGCCGGCCGGGGAGACCTTCCTCGGCTATGCCGACCGCCCGCCGGGCCGGCTGCGGATCGGCCGCTACCTGGACTCGGGCATGCCCGGCGCCGATTTGGACCCCGAGGTGCGGGCGGCGTTCGAGGACGCCTCGACGCTGCTGTCCGAGCTGGGCCACGAGGTGGAGGACCTGCCGGCCGCCCCGCTCACCCCGGAGGTGTTCCCGGCGTTCGAGGTGGTCTGGGCCCTGTCGGCCACCACGCTGCCCGTGCCGCCGTCGCAGCTGGACCGGCTGCGGCCGCTCACCCGCTTCCTCCGGGGCCGCGGCCTGGCGCTCAGCGCGCAGGACGCGATGCAGGCGATGTTCACGCTGCGGGTCTTCGCCCGCCGGTTCGTCCAGGCGACCAGCCGCTACGACGTGCTGCTGGCCCCGATCTGCACGCTGCCACCGCGACCGGTCGGCTGGTTCGACGGGGACGGCGACGGTGCGGCGGACTTCGAGCGGCAGAAGCGCTACGCGGCCTTCCCGGCGGTCTACAACGTCACCGGTCAGCCGGCGGTCAGCGTGCCGCTGTGGTGGACGGCGGGCGGGCTGCCCATCGGGACCATGCTGGTGGGCCGCCCGGCCGACGAGGCGACGCTGATCTCGCTGTCCGCGCAGCTGGAGGAGGCGCGGCCGTGGGGGCACCGACACCCCGCGCTCTGGTGACCCGTCCTGCCGGGCCGGCGCTCGGTCGTCCCGGTAGATTGCCACCATGTCCGTGCTCGAGACCGTGCTCATCTACGGCGTCGTCCCGCTGGTGATCGTGCTGCTGTTCGCTGCGGTGACGTTGTTCCCCGGCCGCAGCAAGGACCGCACCAAGTACCGCCCCGGGCAGTCCTGGGACTACGCGCCGCTCTGGTACGAGCCGCACCCCGACGTCCCCGGCGTGGTCGGTGGCCACGCCGAGGACGCACCCGGGGCCGGCCACGCCGCTCCGCGACTGGGCGCCACCGCCTCGGCGCTGGCCATCGGCCAGCACCCGCACGTGGCCGACCCCGACACCGTCCGGCGCACCGCCGCCGGCGGCGCCCGCGGGACCTGGTGATCCGCCGGTGAGCACCGCCTCGTCCCACGTCCCGTCGCAGTCCGCGTCGCAGTCCGGAGGCACCCCCCAGATGACCCAGCAGCTCACCCGGCAGCCCGCCGCCGACCAGCACGGTCCCAGCGCGACGCGGGAGACCGGGAACAGCTCCGTGATGGAGCCCGGCTCGGGGCCGTTCAGCTACCGCGACCTCGCCCGGCTCGACGAGGCGCTGACCATGTCCTCCCGGGAGACCGGGCTGCGGTTCACCCTCTACGTGGGCGAGCTGGGCTCCGACACCCGGGCCACGGCGGAGGACCTGCACTCCCGCTCCGGCGGGGACACCTCCAACAGCGTCCTGGTCGCCCTCTCGCCGGGGCAGCGGGTGCTGGAGATCGTCACGGGCACCGCGGCCGCCCGCCGGCTGCCCGACCGGGCGTGTGCCCTCGCCGTGCTGTCGATGACCAGCCGGCTGGGCGCCGGCGACCTGGTCGGGGCGATCATCAACGGCCTCCGGCAGCTGTCCGACGCCGCCGGTCACCCCGCGCGCCGCAAGGCCGACTGACGAAGGACCCCGTCCTCCCCACCCCCCGCAGGCTCGGGGCGGGCCCCTGGACGGGGCCGCTCCCCACCACTCGCGAGCTCGCGGTGGGCCCCGGCAGGGGGCCGGATGCCAGCGGCCCAGGACTCATCGAGTCCTGGGCCGCTGGCGTTCAGCGGGTCATCCCTGGCCGGCTGCGGCGTCCCGCTTGCGGGCCCACAGGGCCCGGGCGATGCCGTCCCGGCCCTCGCTCACCAGCCGGCGCAGCGGCGCGGGGGCGTCCTGATCGGCCAGCCAGGCGTCGGCCGCGGCGAGCGTCCGCTCCTCGACGACCTTCGGGAACAGGTACTCCACGGCGTTCTTGGCGATCTCGCCCGGACGCCGCTCCCACAGCCCGCGGATGTCGGCGAAGTACCGGTCCACGTAGGAGGCGGTGAGCTCCTGCTGGGCCGGGTGCCAGAAACCGGCCACCATCGCCTCGTGCACGGCGTTGGCGATCGACTCGTCGGTGAACGCCCGCTCCCAGGTCTCCGCCTTCGACTCCGGCGTCGGCCGGAGCGCCCGGGCGGTCGCGGCCCGGCGGGCGCCGGTCGCGGTGGCGTCCCGCTCGGCCTCCGCGTCGATCTCCGGATCGCCGGCCGCACCCACGGCGACCAGGCCGTGCAGGAACGCCCAGCGGGCGTCGGTGTCGACGGTGAGGCCCTCGACGGCGAGGAACCCGTCGAGCAGCCCTCGCAGCGCCGCCACGTGCTCGTCCCCGCGGGCCGCGGCCGCCAGGGTGCGCGACCACTGCAGCTGGGCGTCGCTGCCGGGGGCCGCGCTGTGCAGGGCGGCCAGCGCCTTGTCGGCCAGCATCGTCCAGCCGGTCGGTGCCCAGGCCGGGTCGGCGTAGGAGGCCAGCGCCGACTGCACCCGGGCGAGCAGCGACTGGACGACGCTGATCTCGGTCTCCGCGTCGACGCCGGCCAGCACGAGCTGCACCCAGTCACGGGCCGCCAGCTCACCGTCGCGGGTCATGTCCCAGGCCGCTGACCAGCACAGCGCCCGCGGCAGCGACTCCGGGATGGCATCGATCTGGCTGCGCAGCGTGGCCAGCGACCGCTCGTCGAGGCGCAGCTTGGCGTAGGTGAGGTCGTCGTCGTTGACCAGCACCAGGTCCGCGGCCGGGTGGCCGACCAGCTCGGCCACCTCGGTGCGCGCCCCGTCGACGTCCAGCTCCACGCGGTGCGACCGGGTCAGCCCGTCGGGGCCCGAGCTGTAGAGGCCGACCGCCAGCCGGTGCCGGCGCAGCACGGGGTGCTCGGAGACGGCGGTCTGCTCGATCGCGAAGGAGGCGTACCGGCCGTCGGCGTCGAGCTCGTACACCGGGCGCAGGGTGTTGACCTGGCTGGTCTGCAGCCACTGGGCCGACCAGTCCGACAGGTCGCGGCCGGACGCCTCGGAGAGCTCGCTGAGCAGGTCGTCGAGGGTGGTGTTGCCGTACTCGTGCTTGCGGAAGTACCGGCGGACGCCGGCGAGGAAGTCGTCCTGCCCGACGTAGGCCACCAGCTGCTTGAGCACCGAGGCGCCCTTCGCGTAGGTGATCCCGTCGAAGTTCACCTCCACCGCGGCGACGTCGACCATGTCGGCCGCGATCGGGTGGGTGGAGGGCAGCTGGTCCTGCGCGTAGGCCCAGGACTTCTCGGTGTTGGCGAACGTCGTCCACGCGGTCGTGTACTCGGTGGCCTCGGCCTGGCACAGCGTGGAGATGTAGGTGGCGAAGGACTCGTTGAGCCACAGGTCGTCCCACCAGCGCATGGTCACCAGGTCGCCGAACCACATGTGCGCCAGCTCGTGCAGGATCGTCTCGGCACGCCGCTCGTAGCGGGCCCGGCTGGTCTTGGACCGGAAGACGTAGTCCTCCAGGAACGTCACGCACCCGGCGTTCTCCATCGCCCCGGCGTTGAACTCGGGGACGAAGAGCTGGTCGTACTTGTCGAACGGGTACGGGTAGTCGAAGACCCGGTGGTAGAAGTCGAACCCGGCCTTGGTGACGGCGAAGATCTCGTCGGGGTCGAGGTGCTGGGCCAGCGAAGCCCGGCAGTAGATGCCCAGCGGGATGCCGTCGTGCAGATCGGTGACCCGGGCGTACGGGCCGGCGACCAGGGCCACCAGGTAGGTGGAGATGCGCTTGGTCGGGGTGAAGTGCACCAGCTGCGAACCGGCCTCGCCGGCCTCGATCGTGCGGTCACCGGTGTTGCTGACGACCTGCCAGTCGAACGGGGCGGTGACGTGCACGGTGAACGTCGCCTTGAGGTCGGGCTGGTCGAAGCAGGCGAACATCCGCTTGGCCTCGGCCGGCTCGAAGTGCGTGTAGAGGTAGACCTGCTCGTCCTCCGGGTCGACGAACCGGTGCAGGCCCTCGCCGGTGCGGGAGTACCGGCAGTCGGCGTCGACGACCAGCTCGTTGGTGGCGGCCAGCCCGGGGAGGGCCAGGCCGCCCTCCTCGGTGTAGCCGCTGACGTCGAGCTCGACGCCGTTGAGCGTCGCCGAGCGCACCCGGTCCGCCACCAGGTCGACGAAGGTGTCGGCGCCGGGGGAGCGGGCCTCGAAGTGGATGGTGGTGACCGAGCGGAACGTCTCCTCGCCGGGATGGCCCTGGCCGTCGGTCACGTCCAGGGAGAGGTCGTAGCTGGAGACGGCCAGCAGCGCGGCGCGGGCCGCGGCGTCGTCACGAGTCAGGTTGGGAACTGCCACGCCCCGGAGCTTCCCATGCGGGGACGACGGTCTCCTCCCCGTGTGGTCCCGAGGAGAGCGGGGAACAAGCCGGGGACGGCCCGACTTGGTCGGCCCAGACGACCGGGTGTCGTTCGAACGACCGCCCGGAGCACCGACGACAGACTGAGGAGTACCATGACCGAGGCAGTGCAGAGCTCTCCCGTGAAGGCCCGCGTCGACTTCTGGTTCGACCCGCTGTGCCCGTGGGCGTGGCTCACCAGCCGCTGGGTGCTGGAGGCGGCGAAGGTGCGTGACATCGACCTGCACTGGCACGTGATGTCGCTGTCGGTGCTCAACCGTGGCCGTGACCTGTCGCCGGACTACCAGGAGATGATGGCCAAGGCGATCGGCCCGGTGCGGGTCGCGGTCGCTGCCGCCCAGCAGCACGGCGACGCCGTGCTGGGCGACCTGTACACCGCCATGGGCACGCTGCGGCACCACGATGGGGTCGAGGTCGAGGAGATCATCGCCCCGGCGCTGGAGCGCGTGGGCCTGCCCGCCGAGCTGGCCGAGGCCGCCGGCTCCACCGATTACGACGAGGCGCTGGAGAAGAGCCACCACGAGGGGATGGACCCGGTCGGCGACGACGTCGGCACCCCCGTCATGCACATCGACGGCGTGGCCTTCTTCGGTCCGGTGATCAGCAAGGTCCCGACCGGCGAGGAGGCCGGCAAGGCCTTCGACGGCGCCGTCCTGCTGGCCAACCTGCCCGACTTCTGGGAGCTCAAGCGCACCCGCCTCTCCGGGCCGGACATGTCCTCGGTGCCCGCCGACGCCCTGGAGCTGACCGGCACCCGCTGATGCCGTGACGGCCGCCTCTCCGGAGGGGGAGGCGGCCGTCGTCGTCCACGGGATCCTCGCGTCCCCGCTGGACGACCCTCGGCTGAGCCACTAGACAGGCCGCAGCCGGGCCGGGCCGACCGGTTCGCCGAACAGCGACGGAGACCCCATGCCCCGCCTGTCCACACGCCGCGTTGCCGCCGGGACCATGGCCGGCCTGATGGCCTGCGCAGCAACCCTGGTCGCTGCCCCCGTGGCCCTGGCCGCGCCCGCGCCGCTGCCGACCCCCGTCGTCTCAGAGACGACCGTCGTGCCGGGGCAGTCGTTCACCGTGAGCTTCGCCGAGTGCTTCCCCGACGAGGAGGGAGCGACGACCCTCATCTGGTACGAGGCGAACGCCGGTGGGGACTTCTACCTCGTCGACTATGCCGACGCCCTCCCTGACGGCAGCGTCGTCATCGAATCGTCCTTCGACCCCGGGGCCCCGTCGGGGGAGTACACCATCGAGGGAGTCTGCGACCGGTTCTCCAGCGTCCAGTTCTACCCACCGGTCACCGTGACGCTGGCCGAGACCGCACCGACCACCCCAGAGCAGGGCAAGGGCGAGAAGAAGGACAAGAAGGACAAGAGCGAGAAGAAGGACAAGAGCGAGAAGAAGGACAAGAGCGAGAAGAAGGACAAGAGCGAGAAGAAGGACGAGAAGGGCAAGGACAAGAAGAAGGAGAACAAGGGGTGAGGGCGAGGAGTCCACTGGGATGAGGACCGCTCCTCCCCCCGGGGAAGCGGTCTTCGCCGTGTGCGCACGAAGCCGGCCAGGACTCGTCCAGGCAGACAATGCGGCAGGATGACCCGATGCCACCTCCCGTCCGGCAGCGCATCTTCATCACCGGCGCCAGCGCCGGGCTGGGCCAGGGCTTGGCCCGCCAGTTCGCCGCCCGTGGCCGCGATCTCGCGCTCGTCGCCCGCCGTACCGAGCTGCTCGACGAGCTCCGGGAGGAGCTGCTGGCCGCTCACCCCGGCATCCGGGTGGTCACCGGCCGGCTCGACGTCGACGACCCCGACCAGGTGGCCGACGTCGTCCCCCGGCTGGCCGGCGAACTGGGCGGCATCGACCGGTTCATCGCCAACGCGGGCCTGGGCAAGGGCGCCCCGGTGGGCACGGGCAAGGCGCGGCCGAACCGGCAGGTGCTGGTCACCAACGTGCTGGGGACGCACGCCTGCTGCGAGGCCGCCGTCGAGCTGTTCCGCGCCCAGGGGAGCGGGCACCTGGTGGTCATCTCCTCGGTCGCCGGGGTGCGAGGCATGGGCGGCACCCGGACGGCGTACGCCACGTCCAAGGCCGCGGACGCCGTGCTCGCCGAGGGGATCCGCGCCGACCTGCTGGGGAGCCGGCGCACCCGCGGCATCCGGGTCAGCACCATCCACCCCGGCTTCATCGAGACCGACATCAACACCGGCCGTCGCGGCCCGTTCACCGTCGACCTGCAGACCGGCGTCACCGCGCTGACCGCGGCGATCGAGCGGGAGCCGGTGCGCGCCTACGTCCCCGAGTGGCCGTGGCGCCCGATCGCCGGCCTGCTGCGCGTGCTGCCGCTGCCGGTCGTCCGCAAGCTCGCCTGAGTCGGCTGCCCCGGCACGCTCAGCGTGGGACCCGGGTCCGGGCCGTCGCGCAGGTGCGTTCGTCGAACGGCGCCGGCGTCGCCGGGTCGGCGAGCCATCGGGCCAGCTGCACCAGCTCGTCGCGCTGGGCCGCGACGAACGCGGCGTCCACCACCCCGCCGTGCCCGGGGACGACGGGGCCGCGGACCAGGCCGAGCACCGCGGTCACCGTGTCGGCCCACTCCAGGGGGTAGGCGTCCTCCATCGCCGGTGGCGATCCGTCCTCGACCAGGTCCCCGGCGAAGAGGACGTCGTCCACGGTGACCACCAGGTCCGCGCCCGTGTGCCCGCGCCCGAGGTGCCGCAGCGTCACGGTGCGGCCACCCACGTCCAGCCGGGCGAGGTCGTCGACCAGGCGGTCGGGCGGGTCGATCGGTGCGGTGGCGACCAGTTCGGCGGCGGGGTCGCCGTCCTCCCGGAGACCGGTGACCACCGAGGCGCGCTGGTGCTCACCCGTCGCCTCGAGCTCCTCGGCGCAGCGGCGGTGCCCCCAGACGTCGGCCGGCCGGAACGCCGCGTTGCCGAAGCAGTGGTCGTAGTGGGCGTGGGTGTTGACGACGGTCCAGGGGTGCGGGGTGACGGTCCGGACCGCCTCGGCCAGGGCCCGGCCCTCCCCGAGGTGGGAGCGGGTGTCGATGACCAGGCAGGCGCCGTCGCCGACGACCAGCCCGCAGTTGAGGTCGAGCTCGCGGTGTCGGCGGACGAACACCCGGTCGCCGATCTCCCGCCAGCCGGCGGTCACCAGCAGATCCGCATCGGCCGGCCGCGGGAGTCCGTCGTCCCGTCGCCCACCCGCTCGGCGGTGCCGGCGGCCAGCCGCTGGGCCGACCAGGCAGCGGCGCAGGCGTCCAGCGCATCGACGAGCGGGACGCCGGCGGGAGCCCCGGCCAGCGCCTCCTCCACCTCCATGACGGCGCGCAGGGCCTGCAGTCGCTGCACCGTGCCGCGGGCGGTGCCCTTGCGGTCGGTGACCCCGCCGAGCCCGAGCCGGAACGCCAGCTCGGGGTGCACCTCCACCACCCGGTCGGTCGGCGGGTCACCGAGGACGTCGTCCAGGTCCTTGATCGCCGCCACGAGCATGAAGGTCTGCGCGGACGGCGCCCGCCCGTTCGCTGCGGCCCGGCTCAGCTCCCGGGCCTGGGTGTAGTCAGCAGCGGCGAGGACGGCGCGGACCGGGGCGGGGAAGACCGAACTCCCTGCGCCGGTGCGCCGCAGGAGGTCGCGAGCGGCGACGTCGCAGGCCCGGACGCCGTCCTCGGAGAGCCCGATCGGCATGTCGATGGCGACCACCTCGACGTCGCGCACCGCCAGCACCGCCGCCGCGTCGTCGAGCACCTGCAGCCCCACCGTGCGCCCGTCGAGCAGCGCACCGACCCACTTCCCGCGCCAGCCGTCCACTCCGAGCACCGCCACCGGGCCAGCCTGCCAGGAGTCGGTGAGAAGATCGGCACATGCGCGTCTTCCTCGGCACGGACCACGCCGGCCTCGAACTGAAGTCCCACCTGATGGAGGTGCTCGCCGACGAGGGCTTCGAGCCGGTCGACTGCGGGGCCTTCGACTACGACCCGCAGGACGACTACCCGCCGTTCTGCTTCGAGGTGGGGGAGCGGGTCGTCACCGAGCCCGGCAGCCTCGGCATCGTCATCGGGGGCTCGGGCAACGGCGAGCAGATCGCCGCGAACAAGGTGCCCGGGGTCCGCGCGGCGCTGATCTGGAACGAGAGCACCGCCCAGCTGGCCCGCCAGCACAACGACGCCAACGTCGCCGCCGTGGGCAACCGCCAGCACAGCATGGAGGAGGCGACCGCGCTGGTGCTGACCTACCTGCGTGAGCCGTTCAGCGGCGAGGAGCGGCATGCCCGCCGGATCGCCCTGCTGGCAGACTACGAGCGTGACCGGCACCGCCCGGCCGGCGGGCTGCCCACCCGCACCCCGTGAGCCGTACCCGGTGACCGGGGACGACCTGCGAGCCGCGGGCGCCGCAGTCCAGCAGCTGTTCGCCCGGGTGCCCGACGGTGCGGCGGCGGTGCCGACGCTGGGCACCGACGTCGTCGGCGTCGCCGCGCACATCACCTCCTGCCTGACCTGGTACGCCCAGGACCTGGTCGCCGGGCCGGTGGAGGTGAGCGCCTTCGACGTGGTCCGCCGACCCGATGCCGATCTCGCCGAGACCTGCCAGCAGTTGGGTGCGGCGACCGAGGTGCTGGCCCGGGTGGTCGACACCGCCGGCCCGGCCGAGCGCGGCGTCCACGACTGGGGCCTGGCCGACGCCTCGGGCTTCGCCGGGATGGGCTGCGCAGAGCTGCTGCTGCACACCGGTGACGTCGCGGCGGACCGCGAGCTGGACTGGACCCCGCCGTCCCGGCTGGCCGAGGCGACCCGGGCACGGCTCTTCCCGTGGGCCCCGGCCGACGCCGATCCGTGGGCGGCCCTGCTGTGGGCCACCGGCCGCGGCGAGCTGCCCGGCCGGGAGCCGGTCACCTCCTGGCGCTGGCACTGCGCACCCCTGTCGGAGTGGGACGGCACCCAGCCCAGGTGAGGAGAAGGACCCCGCTGCCCCCACCACTCGCGAGCTCGCGGCGGGACCCTGCAGCGGGGCCGTCAGAAGGAGTCGGGACACCAGGGTGCGACCGGCCAGCCGAACGCCGTCGACGCCTGGGTCACCGCACCCGGGCTGACCTCGGTCACCCGGCCGGCGGCCTGCAGCGAGGCGAGCGAGACGCCGCCCAGGTAGGCCGCGGCGAGCGCTTCGACGTCCAGGACCAGGTCCGGGTCACGGTCGGTGCGGTCACTGTAAGCACCGGCCGGATGCCCCCAGACGTGCCAGCGCCCGTCGTTCCAGTCACAGAACCGATCGCGCACCTCGAACACCATGTCCAGCGGCGCCGGGTACCGGCGGGCGGACAGCGCGGCGCCCACGTCGACCAGCCGCACCCAGAGCGTGTCGACCGGGCGGGCGTGCCAGGCCCGGCCGTCGACCAGCAGGTGCGGCAGCGCATCGTCGGCGGGTCCCTGCGGGTACTCGATCGTGCGCATCAGGTCGTGCGCGAGCAGGAAGCGCCACAGCGCGGCGTACGCGGTCGGGCTGCTGGCCCGGACCTCCTCGACGGTCAGCGTGCCGTCGGGCTCGCTGGTGTCGGTCCAGGCGGCCCGCACCCGGTAGCTGGCGAACCCGGTGACCGTCCCGTCGGCCTCGGTGTGCAGCGCCAGCTGGCGGGGCGGACCGCCGGCGGCGAGTTCGGCGGAGTCGTGCAGCCGCCGCTCCCACCACCGGTCGTCGCGGGCCATGTTCCCCGGCACGAACCGGCGCACCTGCTGGTGCAGTGCCGCGGCCGCCGGGCGGAACTCCTCGACCTCGACCAGCCGCACGGTGCCGGTGCCGCAGTCGACGTCCGGCCGCAGGTGCAGCCGCTCGGTCAGCCCGGTCCAGCCGCCCCGCGAGGCGACCGGGGCGTACCCGAACCGGCCGTAGATCGGCCACTCGGCGGCCCACAGCGCCGCCACCGGCTCGCGGCCGGTCGCGTGCACCTCGCGCAGCTGGCGTCGCATGACAGCCGTCAGCACCCCGCGTCGCCGGTGGGTGGGGGAGACGGTCACCCAGGTGACGCCGGCCGTCGGCACCACCGCCCCCGGCACGGTCATCTCCAGGCTGTAGATGCCGGCGGTGGCGGCCACCCGCTCGCCGTCGAACAGGGCGAGCGAGCGGTCCAGCTCGGCCGTCGGGGCCGGGGAGTCCATGTAGGGGCCGGCGTGGTCGTGGCCGAAGGTCGTGCGCATGCCGCGGACGAAGCGCGGCCACTCCTCGGCGGTGATCGGGCGGAGCTGGTCGGCGATGTCGGTCACGGGGCGTGTCTACCCGGCGGGGACGACGGTCGGCCAACCAGTTCCGGCCGTGCGCACCGCGCACCCGGGCCTCAGTGGCTGCTGGCCGGCAGCCAGCCCAGCCACCGCGGCAGCCACCAGGTCCGCTCGCCCAGCACCGCCATCGCCGCCGGCAAGAGGACCCCGCGGACCAGGGTCGCGTCGATCAGCACCGCCACCGCCAGGCCCACCCCCAGCTGCTTGAACTCCAGCATCGACAGCGTCGCGAAGATGCTGAACACCGCCACCATGACCACCGCGGCGCTGGTGACCACGCCGGCCGAGCGGGAGACCCCGGTGGTCACCGCGAGCCGCAGCGGGATGCCCGCCTGGGCCGCCTCACGGACCCGGGAGACCACGAACACGTGGTAGTCCATTGACAGCCCGAAGAGGACCACGAACAGGAACAGCGGGATCCAGGAGACGATCGCCCCGGTGGAGGTGAAGCCGAGCAGGCCCTCGGCCCAGGTGGACTGGAAGACCAGCACCAGCACGCCGTAGGCGGCACCCACCGACAGCAGGGTGAGGACGGCGGCGATCAGCGCCACCGCCAGCGACCGGAACGCCACGGTCAGCACGACGACGGTCAACGCCAGCACGAACCCGATCACGATCGGCAGTCGCTGCGCCATGGTGTCGCTGAAGTCGGCGTCCCCAGCGGTGGCCCCGGTGACGGCCGTCGCCGTGCCGGACCCGGAACCGAGCGTGGCGGGGAGGAGGTCCTCACGCAGCTGGGTGAGCCCGGCCCGGGCCTCGTCGCTGCCGGCCGCACCGGCGCCCGCCACCGACAGCCGGGCGACCGTGCCGTCGGGGCTGACCTCGAGCTCGCCGGCGGCCGTGGCGTCCGGCAGCCGGGCGACCAGCTCGTCGGCAGCGTCCTGGACGGCGGGCACGTCGAGCCGCTGCCCGTCGGTGCGCCAGACGACGACCTGGTCGGTGCTGCCCTCCTGCGGGAAGGCCGTGGCGATGGCGTCGTAGGCCCGGACCACCTCGCTGTCCCGGGAGAGCGCGTCGATGCCCGGGTTGGAGGTGGCCATGCCGATCGCCGGCGCGGCCACCGCCAGGAGCGTGGCCACCCCCACGGCCAGCGAGGTCCGCGGCCGGGACACCACCCGCCGGACGACGGCCGACCAGACCCGGCTGTCGTCCGAGCGGCCCACCAGCCGGCCCAGCAGCGGGACCCGCGGCCGCTCGATGCCCCGCCCCAGCAGCGCCAGCGTCGCCGGCAGCACGGTCAGGGAGCCGATCACCGACACCAGCACCACGAGGATCGTGCCGGTCGCGAACGAGGTGAACACCGGGCTCCCGGCCAGGTACATGCCCGCCATCGCCACCGCGACGGCGAGGCCGGAGGTGAGCACGGCCCGCCCGGAGGTGGCGGCGGCCAGCTCGACGGCGAGCGCGGTGGGTGCGCCGTGGCGTCGTTCCTCCCGGGCCCGCCGGACGTAGAACAGCGCGTAGTCGACCCCGACGGCCATGCCGATCAGCAGCACGACGCTGGCGGTGCTCGCATCGACGGGGGTCAGCTGGGAGACCAGGGAGACCAGGCCCAGGGCGCCACCGACGGCGGTGAGCCCCAGCAGCAGCGGCACGCCGGCGGCGAACAGGGCACCGAAGGCCACCAGCAGCACGACCAGCGTCACCGGCAGGCTCAGCAGCTCCGCGCGAAGGAAGTCCTCCTCCAGTTGCTCGCCGACGACGGCGTCCAGCGAGCTGCCGCCGGACTCGACGACCCGCAGCCCCGGGTGCTCGGCCTGCACGCCGGCGACGGCGTCGAGCACCGGCTGCACCGCGTCGACGGCCGCATCGTCGGCGGCTGAGCCGGTGCGGTCCCCGACGTCGAGGGTGACCGGCACCAGCAGCGCCGTCCCGTCGGCGGAGGCGACCGGGTCGCCGACGGCGGCCACCTCGTCCAGCCCGCGGACGGCGGCGGTGACGTCCGCGGCGGCGGCGGTGCCCTCGGCGCCGATCACCGAGCCGTCGCGGGTCTGCACGAGCACCTGCTCGGTGGGCGGGTCGGGGAACCCGGCGCCGTCCAGGACGACGTCGGCCCGGCCGGACTCACCGCTGCCGCTCTGCGCAGCGGTGAGCGTCTTGGTGCCCATGGCGCCGCCGATGACGACGGCCAGTGCGACGGCCAGCACCCAGAGCCCGAGCACGGTCCAGCGGTGGGTGGCGCTCCACCGGGCCACCCGGACGGCGAACCCGTCCCGCCGGGGAGGTGGCGCGGTGACGGGCAGGGTGGTCATCACGGGGACGCTCACGATGGGGCCTTCCAGCTCGGGCGCCGCAGGGTGCGGCGTCGCTGGACCGAGCCTCGCGGCCCGAGATGATCATGTCGTTGCGGCTGGCCCCCCGAACGAGGTCGGGCTGGCACCATCTCGGTCGGCCGGTCAGCCCGACGAGGGGTGCGTCCTGTCGGTGGCCGGTGGCACCCTGCCGCCATGGCAGCCACGTCCGACGACGTCCGGGTGATCGCACTGGCCCTGCCGGAGGCCACCGAGCGCCCGGCGTGGGACATGGCCTGCCTCCGGGTGCGCGACAAGGTCTTCGCGTCGATGCCGCCGGCGGAGGAGTGGGTGGCGATCCGGCTGGCGCCCGGGGAGAACGCCGAGCTGGCCGCCGAGCGGCCGGAGGTGTTCTCGGTGCCGCACCACTACCGCAACAGCAGCATGGTCGTCGTCCAGCTCGCGGCCGTGGACCGGTCGGAGCTGGCCGAGCTGCTCACCGAGGCGTGGCGGCTGCGGGCACCCGCCCGGCTGCGGGCCGCCTTCGATGCCGCTGCCGGCTGAACCGGTGCGCCTCGGTCAACTGCGCAGGTAGGCCAGGGTCGCCATCACCCGGCGGTGCTGGTCGTCGTCCTGGCTCAGGCCGAGCTTGGCGAAGATGTGCTGGGTGTGCTTCTCCACGGCCCCTTGGGTGACGACCAGCGCGCGGGCGATCGCGGCGTTGGAGTGGCCCTCGGCGATCAGCCCCAGCACCTCCCGCTCGCGGGGGGAGAGCGAGCGCACCGGGTCGTCCCGCCGGCGCCGGGCGAACAGCTGGGCGACCACCTGCGGGTCGAGCACCGTGCCGCCGGCCACGACGTCGTCCAGGGCGGTGAGGAACTGGTCCACCTGCGCGACCCGGTCCTTGAGCAGGTAGCCGACCCCGCCCGCGCCGTCGGCGAGCAGCTCGTCGGCGTAGGCCACCTCCACGTACTGGGAGAGCACCAGCACCGCAGTCCTCGGGACGGCGCGGCGCGCCTCGACCGCGGCCCGCAGCCCCTCGTCGGTGTGGGTCGGGGGCATCCGGACGTCGACGACGGCGACGTCCGGCCGGTGCTCGACGACGGCCCGCACCAGTGACGGCCCGTCGGCAACGGCGGCCACCACCTCGGTGCCCGCCTCGCCGAGCAACCGGACGAGGCCCTCACGGAGCAGCACCGAGTCCTCGGCCAGCACGACCCGCATCCGGGGGCCGCCTCCGGTCACCGGCACGGCAGCTCGCCGATCAGCCGGGTCGGCCCGCCCCGCGGGCTGTCCACGGTCAGCACCCCGTCGACCGCGCGCAGCCGATCGGTCAGCCCGGCCAGCCCGTGGCCGGGGGCCAGCACGGCCCCGCCGCGGCCGTCGTCCTCGACGACCACCCGGAGCCGGTCGTCCTCGCAGACCACCGTCACCCGGCTCACCGTCGCCTCGCTGTGCTTGGCGACGTTCGCCAGCGCCTCGCTCACCAGGAAGTACGCGGAGTTCTCCACGGCCGGTGTCAGCCGCTGCCCCGGGGGGAGGGCGACGGCCAGCTCGACCGGCACGGGGGAGCGGGCGGCGAGGGCGGCGAGCGCGGCGGCCAGGCCGCGGTCGGCCAGCACCGGTGGGGCGATCCCGCGGGACAGCGCCCGCAGCTCCTCCAGCGTCTCCCTGGTCTGCGCCGCCGCCTCCTCCAGCGTCGCGCGGGCGCCGTCCGGGTCACTGTCGACCATCCGGCGGGCCCGGTGCAGGTCCATGCTGAGCCGGACGAGCCGCTGCTGCGGGCCGTCGTGGATGTCGCGCTCGAGGCGGCGCAGGGCGACGGCCTCGGCCGCCACGGCGGCGTCCCGGCCCTCGGAGAGCCGGCCGATCTCGGCCTGGGTGGCGGCCCGGGAGGACAGCAGCCCCCGGCCGAGCTGCGCCTGGGCGAGTGCGCACCCCCGGACGACGACCGGCAGCGTCAGGGCGAACAGCACCCCGATGGCGGTGTAGAGGAGGACCCGGTTGATCGAGGTGTCGGCCATCCCGATGAGCTCGGGCAGCGTGTAGTTGTCCGGCTGTCCCGACTCGTCGTAGGGGATCGACCAGTCCCACGTCACCGAGGTCAGGCCGGCCAGCGTGATGGCCCACCAGACGACCGTGACCACGAAGGCGGGCACCGCCACGAACAGGCGGAGCACGGCGTGCAGCGCGTCCATCCAGTACTGCGGCTCGCGCATCGGCGCGAGCAGCCGACGCATCCGGCCGGCGTCCGGACCGGGCCGCCGGTAGACCGGGCGGGTCACCGGCGTGCGCAGGACCGCGGGCAACCAGGACCGCTCGGCCGTGGCGAACGCACGGGCGGCGAGCAGGGTGCCGACCGCCACGGGCAGCCCGACCCACACCACGGTCAGCCCGAGCCCGACCGCGCCGCCGGTGACCACCAGGACGAATGCGAGCAGCGACAGCGGGAAGGCGAGCAGCACGTAGCCGGTGTCGATGCCGAGCTGGCGCCACCAGCCGCGCCGGGCCTCGTGTGCGACGGGGAGTCCGGCCGATACGGGCAGCTCGGCGGTGGTCGTCGTCATGCCGACCAGCCTGGCCGGGGGTGACGGGCCGTCCCAGCCCGCTGGCTGGCCGGTCCGGACTCGGGCTGTCCCGACCTGTGCGCGCTCATCTCAGGCGCAGATGCTCCCGGCCCGCCCCGGCCGTGTCCAGGACGTCAACCCGAGCAGCGGGTTTCGCGCCGACGGCGGACGCATCTACTGTCGGTGTGCCCCCGACCGTGTTCGTGCCCGCCCTGGACGACGTCGTGGCCGGCGCCGGGCGAACAGCTGGGCGACCACCTGCGGGTCGAGCACCGTGCCGCCGGCCACGACGTCGTCCAGGGCGGTGAGGAACTGGTCCACCTGCGCGACCCGGTCCTTGAGCAGGTAGCCGAC
>NZ_JAAKGN010000071.1:0-21764 GCF_011039295.1 Modestobacter sp. KNN46-3
GACGCCGCCAGCCGCTCCGCCGCCCAGGGCAGCGCCGACCGCACCACCGACGGCGGGGTGGAGCCACCGAGGGTCAGGAACCAGTCGGGGTCCTCCAGCAGCAGGTGCCCGAACAGTGATGCCGAACTCGCCGGCCAGGCGTCGACCCCCGCCCACTCCCGCACCAGCGCCTCCCGCACCACCGGCCGGCCGGTGGCCAACCGGGCCAGCCCGGCGAGGTCGTCGGTCAGCTCCAGCAGTGCCACGGGCTGGGGAAGCGTCACCGACTCCTCGACGAGCGCGGCCGCGGCCCCGCCGACCTCGGTCAGTCGGCGACCGCGCGCCAATTCGTCGACGAAGGCCTCGCACAGCTCCGCCCGGGTCAGCCCGGTGAAGCCGGTCGGTACGGCTGTCTTGGCCGCGCCGCCGAAGACGGCGGTCAGCGCGGCGTCGAGCTCCCGGTCGCGCAGCCGGTCCCAGGCATCGGGGTGCTGGGCGAGCGCCGTCCGCAGCGCCACCTCCACCTCCGGGGACGACGCAGCCACCGCGCAGGCGACGTCCACGGCGTCCGGGGAGGACAGCCACCACCCGGCCTTCTCCGACTCCAGCACCCCGACCAGCTGGGTCGGGGTCAGCGACGCGGGGTCCATCCCGGTCCAGGTGTCGGTGAACAGCCACCGGTCGAGGGTCTCCAGCTTGCGCACGTTGTCCGAGCACAGCTCCTTCTTCGCTGCCGCCTCCAGCAGCGCCCGCGCCCGCGCGGTGTCCTGCCCGTCGGGCACGACATCGGCGAGCACGTCCGGCCCCACGTGCACCCGCACCGGAGCAGCGTCGCCCGAGGCGGACGCCGTCCCCATGTGCAGGGCGACGGACGAGGCCAGGGCCCGCGGCAGCACGTCGAAGACCGTTTCGGCGACGTCGCGCCCCGCCGCCGTCCGGGCCGGCAGCCCGACCACCCCCGCACCGGCGGCCACCGCGGCGAGCACCAGAGCCACGCAGGGCACGAGGGCGTCGACGTCGTCGGCGGTCAGGGCCGACAGCGACCGGCGGGCCGACGGCACCTCCACCGCCGGCGCCTCCCGCGAGGGTTCGGCCGCTGCCGGGAGCCCGTCGAGGAACCCGCCGCCGCTCCGGAACGCCAGCACGTCCCGGGGTGTGACCCGGCCGGCGCCGTCCCAGAGCAGGTGCACCAGGTAGTTGCCCGGCCGGCCGAACGCATCGGTCCCGGCCGGGACCTTGCGGTAGGCGATCCGCCCGCCGGCGGTGTGCAGCAAGCCGAAGGACTCCTCGACGTCGAGGGAGATCAGCGGGCCGAGCGTCGCGCGGCTGTCGCCGACCTCCGCAGGCCAGTCCGGCGACAGCTGGACGACGCCGAACCCCGGTCCCTCCAGCGTCCGGCTCGCCGACGTGTAGACCAGCTGCGGGCAGGTGGTCATCGGCGCAGCCGATCGGCGGCGGCGCGGGGCGAGACGCCGTCCAGGTCCAGCCCGTCGCTGGGCAGGAACCGGTGCCGCGCCAGCAGCACCAGCAGCGGTTCCAGGCAGCCCACCGGGCTGATCGAGGGGTAGGCGCCGTCGCTGGCCTCCGACCCGGTCGCCGACACCGCGTGCACGGTCGGGTCCGGCAGCCGGGTCAGCAGCGTGGTCAGCAGATTGCTGCCGCCGTTGACCTCCAGGAAGTCGACCAGGCGGGCGCTGTTGTCGCGCACCTCCTCGAACAGGCTGGGCAGCCCGGTGACGCTGATCTCCGGGTTGCGCAGCGTGTCGGCCGGGAAGTCCGGCCGGGCGAGCAGCTTGTCGGCCTTGCTCAGGATCACCCCGGTCGAGACCCCCTCCAGGAAGCCGTCCCGGCGCAGCCCGCGGGCCGAGCGCAGCAGGTCGGCCAGGTTGACCAGCATCTGCGTGGGCCGGGCCATGCCCAGCGCGCCCTCGCCGGGGTCGGCCACCGTCTGCAGCCCGGGGAACATCCCCGGCGAGAGGACGACCAGCACCGCGCTGGCCACGTACAGGAACTTGCTGAACTGCCCCAGGTCCTCCTTCCGGTAGAGCTGCTCTCCGGAGGCGTCGAACAGGACGACGTTCATCGACCGCTCCGGCCCGCCCTGCGTCGCCCGCCGCAGCACCAGCGTCAGCGGCTCCGGCGACTGGCCCTGCTCCAGCAGCGGCGGGGTCAGCGGCAGCTGCCGGTGGTCGACCAGCAGCGGCTGGTGGTACTGCCGTTCGAACCGGTCGGCGCTGTACTCGTCCAGCTCGACCGAGATGTCCAGCGGGGCGAGGGCGCCGGCGTGCAGCGCGTCGATCAGCACGGTCAGGTAGGTGCTCTTCGAGGCGCCGGTGAGGCCCACCACGCCGACGACGACGGTCGGTCGGGTGGCGTAGTCCGGCGGCAGCCGGTGGCCGTTCGGGCAGACCGGCACGGCGTCCACCGCGTCGGAGGCCGCCGCCCTCGCCTGGGACGACGGGCCCGGCGCGGGCTGGCCACCCCACCGCCCCTCGCTGAAGCGCTGCCACGCGCTGCGCCGCGGGACCGGCACCGGCTGCGGCCCGCCGAACGGGCTGCGCAGCAACGGCACGGGGAACGACTCCAGGCACCGCGGGCAGACCAGGTCCTTCTTCGCCATCTCAGGCCACCAGCGAGACGTAGCCGAACACCGTCGTGATCGCGAACACCAGCAGCAGCACCCGCTGGCGCCGCAGGTACCGGTGCCGACGTGCTTCCAGCGCCTGCTGGGCCATCGCCCGCTGGTACAGACCGGACACGACGCCTCCTCGGGGGATCAGAAGATGATGAACGTGACGACGGTGAGGACCACGGCGGTCACCAGCCCGAGCACGACGGCGCCGGCGATCGCGGCCGCGTAGCCGGTGGGGGTGTCGGCGATCGCCCGCTCCAGCCGGGAGAGGTGGTAGCGGACCGCCTCTCGGACGGCGACGACGGACCGCAGGTCCTGCAGCACCGTCCGGGGGGAGGGGATCTCCGACGGCTGCTCCAGCCAGCGGGTCTGCTGCTCGACGTCGCGGGCCAGCTCCGAGATCGTCGGCCGCCGGTCCGGTGGGACCCGCAGCGCGTGCGACACCGGGTCGAGCAGGTTCGGCGGCACGGCGGAGAGGTCCACCCGGCCGGCCTGCAGCTCCAGCCAGTAGTCGGCCGGCGCCAGCTCGTCGTCCGGATCGACCGGGTGCCGGGCCCCGGCCGCGTAGGCGATCACCATGCCCCAGCTGTAGACGTCGCTGGCCTCGGTCAGCGGCAGGCCCTGCAGCTGCTCCGGGCTGGCGAACAGCTTCGACCCGAGACCGGCCAGCGCGGTGGTGACCGTGCCGGCGGGCCGCTCGGCACCGAGGTAGCGGCTGATGCCGCAGTCGACGAGGAACACGTCCCGGTCGGTGATGATGATGTTGGCGGGCTTCACGTCGCGGTGGACCACCTCGGCCGCGTGCGCGTCCCGCAGTGCGCGGAGCAGTCCGATGGCGATCCGCCGCAGCTCCTCGGCGTTCAGGCCGCCCTCCCGGGAGGCGAGGAACTCGTCCAGCGGCGTCCCGGCGACGTACTCCTGCACGTAGTAGGGGCTGGCCGCGTCGAGGTCCTGGTCGACGATCTGGGCCACCCGGGGACTGCGGATGCGGGCGGCGTTCTCGACCTCGCGGGCGAACCGCCTCCGGACCAGCTCCCCAGCGCCGGCCGGCAGGCACTTGACGACCACCAGCGGGTCGGCGGCGTCGCTCCGCCCGACGAAGACGTCGGCGCCCTGCCCGCCGCGCGGCAACCGGCACAGCAGCCGGTAGGGCCCGATCTCCGGCGGGTCGCCGGCTTCCAGCGGGTGCACACGGCGGTGCCCGAACCCGTCGGCCAGCCCCTCGGTGGGGGACGAGGCATCTGACATCGTGCCGCGCCCCTCCCGCCGTCGGATCGACCGCGGCCCACGGTAGAGGCCGAACCTGTGCCGACACCATGAGTCCGGATCGCTCCGCCGTGCCCAGGGTGACCGGCGTCCCGGCCGACGGGCGCGCCTCACCCCGCAGAGGTAGCGGAACCGGCCAGTCCCGCCCGCACGGTCAACTGCGCCTGCCGCTGGACCGACCACAACCTGGTGACCTGGTCGACGGCGCCCGCGGTGGCTACACCCCGCATGATGGCGCGCGTCCTCGCGACCTTCTACGTCGCGGCCGGCATCGCCGGGATGCTCGCCGTCTTCGGTCCGGACGCCGGCCCCGAGGGACGCTGGGCGATCTTCGGCCTCGCCATCGTCGTCCTGGCGTGCGGTGCCGTGGCGTTCCGCTGGGGTCCGCACTGGCCGCGCCGGGTGTTCCACTTGCCGGTCGCGTCGGCCGCCGGGCTGGTCGCCGTCGCGGTGATGGTCAGCCCCGACGCCGCCACCGCGATGGCCGCGGCCTCGATCATGGCCTTCGTCGCCGTCGACGCCTGCTTCTTCTTCAGCCTCCCGCTCGCCTGGCTGCACATGGCGTTCGGGATCAGTGCGGTGACCGCCGCACTGCTCGCCCAGGGCGACGTCCCGGCGTCGATCGCGCTGGGGCTGGACGCGATCATCGTCGCGCTCGGCACCGTCGTCCGCGGCCTGGTCATCCGGGCGTCGAGCGCCAGCCGCGACCCGCTCACCGGGCTGGCCAACCGCCGCGGCTTCGACGACGCCCTGCACGAGCTGCGCACCGCGTCCTCCCGCACCGGTGAGGCGCTCTCGGCCGCCCTGATCGACCTCGACCACTTCAAGCAGATCAACGACACCGCCGGGCACGAGGCCGGGGACCGGGTGCTCTGCCGGATCGCCGACGTGTGGCGCCGGGAACTGCCGCCGTCCGCCGTCTTCGCCCGGCACGGTGGCGACGAGTTCGCCCTGCTGCTGCCCGGCGTCGGTGGTGCCGAGGCGCTGACCCTGGTGCGCCGGATCGCCGAGGAGCACCCGGAGATCGGGATCTCCTGCGGTGTCGCCGAGCACCGCCCTGGCGAGGGTGCCGCCGAGCTGATGCGCCGGGCCGACCGCGCGCTGTACGACGCCAAGGCCGCCGGCCGCGGTCGGTGCGAGCTCGAGGGCGGCAACGGCTCCGCGCTCGCCCGCGACCTCGCGGCCGCGCTCGCCGCGGGTGAGGTGGCGGTGCACTACCAACCGATCGTCGCCCTGCCGGACGGCGTCGTCGTCGGGGTCGAGGCGCTGGCCCGCTGGACCCATCCCGAACGCGGCCCGGTGCCGCCGGAGGAGTTCGTCGCGGTCGCCGAGCAGAGCGGGCTGGTCTTCGCCCTCGGGGCGCACGTGCTGCAGACCGCCTGCGCCGCGCTGGCCGGTGTCCGCACCCGGGCCGGAGAACAGGTCACCCTGGGCGTCAACGTCTCCGGCCGGGAGCTCAACGACCCGGGCTGCGCGCAGCGGGTGCAGGACGTGCTCGCCGCGACCGGGTTCCCCGCGCGGCACCTCGTGCTCGAGGTCACCGAGAGCATGCTGGAGGGCGAGTCGCCGGCCGCCGTCGCGACGCTGCACGCCCTGCGCGCCGTGGGGGTCGTGGTGTCCATCGACGACTTCGGCACCGGCTACTCCTCGCTCAGCCGGCTGGACACGCTGCCGGCCGACGTCCTCAAGCTCGACCGCTCGTTCGTCGAGACCGTCAGCTCCTCACCGCGCCGGGCACAGATGCTGCAGAGCCTGGTGACGATGTGCCGCGGGCTCGGCCTCGACGTGGTCGCCGAGGGGGTGGAGACCGCCGAGCAGGAGGCCGCGGTCCGCGCGATGGGGTGCACGTTCGCGCAGGGCTGGCGCTACGGCCGGCCGGTCCCGCTGCCCGACCTGCTCGCCGGCCTCCGCGCCGGCGCGGACCACCACCTCCTGCAGGTCGCCCGCCCCGCCTGACGGGACCGATGACGGGAGCGGCGCGCCAGCGGGACGACGACGCCCGGGGGCTTGCCGACAGCCCCGGTGAGCACCTAACTTCTGTACATCGCAGGTGTACATCGGGAGGCGACATGGCCGGATCGGCTGATCGTCCGTCGCGCACCGTGAGCGTGGCCGAGGCCCGCTCCCGCTTCAGCGAGCTCCTCGACGCGGCGGAGGCGGGGGAGACCGTCGTCATCACCCGGCGAGGCCAGCCGGTCGCCGAGCTCACGCCGCACCCTCTGCCACCCCGCGCGGGAACGCGTGACCTGAGCTGGCTCGCTGAGGAGACGGCGAAGATCTCCTACGACCAGGTCGACTCCGGTGACCTGGTCCGCGGGATGCGCGACGAGCGGTACTGATGCTCTACCTCGACACCAGCGTGCTCATCGCTCTCGTCACCGCCGAGCCGCGCAGCGCGAGGGTGCGCGCCTGGGCCGAGGGCGTACCCGACGTCTTCGCGACGTCGGACTGGGCGGTGACCGAGGCCGCGTCGGCGCTGTCGATCAAACAACGCTCCGGACACGTGACCGAGGTCGAGCGGTCGGTCGCCGACCGTGCGCTCGCGCGGTTCATCGACGAGAACGTCGAGGTCCTCGGCGTCCACCGGGCCGACTTCCGCGTCGCGGCCCGGTTGTCGGCCCGGCCGGCGCCCCCGCTGCGCGCCGCGGACGCCCTGCACCTGGCCGTGGCCGCCCGGCACGGTGCGGTCGTTCACACGCTGGACGATCAGCAGGCAGCCGGGGCGCTGGCCCACGGCATCGACGCCGTGATCCCGGTGCCCCGGGCGTGACCGCTCCGGTCCAGCGTCGTCCGATCGGCTCGGTCCGCAGGGACGACGACGGCGCGAGCGCGGAGTGCGCCGTGCGGCTCTCCGGCGCCTGGTCCATCGCGCGCCCGGGGTGCCGACGCGACGGCGTCGGCACCCCGGGCACGGATCAGCGGAAGTGGATCTCCAGGTCGACGATGTCGGTGTCCGGTCGGAAGGTGCCGCGCACCTCGCCGCCGGCGTCGGCGTACCGGCCGGTGCCACCGGTCACCGCCCAGACGTACCCGGCCGGCCCCTCGCTCAGGGTCTCCCCGAACGCGCCCTGCACGGTGATCGTGCCCTTCGGCAGCATCAGCGTGGCCGTGCAGGAGCCGACCAGCCGGGTCTCGGTGAACTCGGCCAGTGTGCAGCTCCCGACGGAGCTGCCGATGGACCTCCCATCGCGCCGGACGTCGTCGAGGAAGACCTGGGTGTCGCCCGCGCTCGATCCGGGGTCGCCGAGGTCGAGGTCGGTGTTCCGGATGACCTCCGTCGAGAGTCGGAGGGGGCGATCGTCTGCTGCGGCGGAGGCCACGGTGAGCAGCGAGCCGGCGACGACCACCGCGCCGGCGATGCCGATCGCGGCGGGACGGGAAACGGTTCGGGACAGGGACATGGCAGTGCTCCTTCGGGGGTGGGGGATCAACCGGTGAACGCGAGGTAGAGCGCGCCGGCTCCGATGAGCGCAGCGAGGACGAGGGCGGCTGCGGCGGAGGCGGGGAGCCGGCCCAGCCGGCGCTGGGCGGAGACCGCGAGCCCGGCCGCCCCGCCGGCGAGGACCGAGGGCAGCCCGGTCCAGAAGACGACGATCGTGACGACGCCGAGACCGGCCAGCAGCAGCGCGCGCCGGGCGGTCCGCTCCGGCGCGACGGCGCGGGCCCGGGCGGTGGCCAGGCCGACCAGGACGGTTGCGACGGCGACGAACGCGAGGAGCAGGGCGAGACCGCCCCAGCCGCCGTTGCCGCTGAACTCGACCCCCCACTCGGCGGGGCCGGACTTCCACGGGGTCTGCACGTACGTGCCCACCAGCGCGCAGGCGAGGGCGACGCCCGCGCCGGCGGCGGTCCAGCCGTCCGGCGCCGGCAGTGCTCGGCGGTGGGCAGTGGGGCTGAGGGTGGTCATGGTGGTCCTCCGGGTGCCGGGTGGGGAACGGACGCCGACCACCGTGGCCGCCCGCGCCGACCCGCCGGATGAGCGCGACGACCCGGTCGGACCGGGAGGACGTCCCGGTCCGACCGGGACACGAGGAGCCCCGGCCGGGACGCCGCCGGGGCCACACTCACGGGATGAGGTCCCGCGCGGGAACCACCGGCGCCGCGGTCGCGGCCGTGGTCCTGTGCGCAGGAGCAGCGGTGCTGGCCGCCTGGGTCGACGGGCGGGCACCACGGCTGGACGTCTCGGTGTCCGGAGGGGTGTACGCGGTGGGCTGCGCCGTGATCGGTGCGCTGCTGGTGCACCTTCGTCCGCGCAACGCCATCGGCTGGCTGCTGATCCTCGTCGGCGCACTGCAGGGGCTCAGCGCGTGGAGCAACGCCTACGGCGGCTACGGCGTCGACGTCGCCGAGCCCGACTGGCCGCTCGCCCCGGTGGTCGCCCAGGTCGGCTCGATGGCCTACCTGCCGTCCCTCGTGCTGCCGGCGACCGTGCTCGTGGCGATCTACCCGTCGGGGCGGCTGCCGGCCCGGTGGTGGCGGTGGCCGGTGGGCGCCGTCGCGGCCGGCCTCGCCGTGGTCACCGCGCTCAGTTCCGTGGACCCGGAGGCCTACGACGACGTCGTGCGCTCCCGGCCGGCTCCTGTCTCGCTGCCGCCCTCCGTGTGGACGACGGCGGCGCTGGCCGCCGCCGCCGCAGCCGTGCTCGGTGGAGCCCTCGTCATCTGGGCCGGGACCGCGGTGCGGCTGGTCCGCGCCCGCGGGGTGGAGCGGCAGCAGCTCGCCTGGCTGACCGTCGTCGTCCTGCCGCTGATGATCGCGGTGTTCCTGATCCCGGTGCCCGAGTGGGCGTTCGCGGGGCTGGCGTGGATGGTGCCCGGCTCGGTGCTGGTGGGCGTGGTCTTCTACCGGCTGCTCGGGGTCGTGGTCAGCCGGGCGCTGGTGTACCTCGCCCTCACCGTCGCCGTCGTCCTCCTCTACCTGTCCGCCGCCGCCGCGGTGGCGGCTGCGTTCGGCCGCACCTTCTCGCCGGTCACCGGCGCCGTTGCCGCGGCGCTGCTCGCCGTGGCGCTCAGCCCTGGCCGCGCGCGCCTGCAGGCCGCCGCCGACCGGTTCGTCTACGGCCGACGTCGCGATCCGGTGGGCGCGGTCACCGAGCTGGGCGACCGGGTGGCGAGTGCGCCGGAGCGGGACCTGCTGCCCGCGGTCCTGGACACCGTCACCGCGGCCCTGCGTTCCCCGGCCGCCCGGGTCGCCCCGCCGGGAACGGTGGTCGCGGACGAGGTGGCGGTGCCGTTGCGGGTCGGTGGGCAGGACGTCGGCACGCTGGTCGTCGCCCGGCGCGCCCCGGGCGAGCCGTTCACCCCGGCCGACCGGCAGCTGCTGGCCGTGCTCGCCCCGCAGGTGGCCGTCGTCGTCCGGGCGCTGGCGCTCGCCGGGGCGCTGGAGGACGAGCGCGTCCGGGTGGTGTCGGCGACGCACACCGAGCGCGACCGGATCCGCCGTGACCTGCACGACGGGCTGGGCCCCACGCTGGCCGGCATCGGCCTCGCCGTGCAGGCCGTGCAGGCCCAGCTCGGGGAGCGGGCCGACCCCGGGTCGGCGGCGCTGCTCGCCCGGCTGAAGGACGAGGTCGACGCCGCCGTCGGCGAGGTGCGGCGGATCCTGGACGGGCTGCGGCCGGCGCCGCTGGACGACGTCGGTCTGGTGGCCGCCCTGGAACGGCACGCGGCCGCCCTCAGCTCCACCGTGCCGGTGCGGGTCACCGCCGAGGACCTGCCGCCGCTGCGGCCCGACGTCGAGACGGCGGCCTACCGCATCGCGCAGGAGGCGCTGACCAACGTGGCCAGGCACTCCCGCGCCCGGTCGGCCGAGCTGGGCCTGCGGGCCCGGGACGGCCACCTGGAGGTCGCGGTCGCCGACGACGGCGCCGGTTTCGGGCCGGCCGACCCGGCACGGTGCGACGGCGTGGGGCTGGCCTCGATGCGCACCCGGGCGCAGGCGGTGGGCGGGGACCTGACCGTGACCAGCGGCCCGTCCGGCACCCGCGTGGTCGCCGGACTGCCGTTGGAGGTGCCCGGATGACCGTCCGCGTCGTCCTGGCCGACGACCACCCGATGTACCGGTTCGGGCTGCGGGCCGTGCTCGACGCCTCGCCGGAGGTCGAGGTCGTGGGGGAGGCCGCCGACGGTGCGGAGCTGCTGGCGCAGGTGGAGCGGTGCACGCCGGACGTCGTCCTCACCGACCTGTCGATGCCGCGGCTGTCCGGCGCGGCCGCGGTCGACGAGCTGTCCCGCCGGCACCCCGAGCTGGGCGTGCTGGTGCTGACCATGCACGAGGACGACGCCTCGCTGTTCGGTGCGCTGCGCGCCGGTGCCCGCGGCTACCTGCTCAAGGGCGCCGACCGGGAGGAGATCGTCCGCGCCGTGCTCGCGGTGGCCGGCGGCGACGCCGTCTACGGAGGGGCGGTCGCCCGCCGGGTGGTCGACGCACTGACCGGGGCCCGAGCCCCGGCGCTGCCGGAGCTCACCGACCGGGAGCGCGAGGTGCTGGACCTGCTGGCCGCCGGGCTGTCGACCGGGCGGATCGCCGCCCGGCTGGGGCTGTCGGACAAGACGGTGCGCAACCACGTCTCCGCGGTCCTCACCAAGCTGCAGGTGCCCGACCGGTCGGCGGCGGTCACCCGCGCCCGCGCCGCCGGTCTGGGGAGGACGTGACGCCGTCGGTCGAGTCGGGCGCGCGCTCCAGGGCGGCGGTGAAGCTGTCGTTCCAGCGGCCCAGGTGCGGCCACGCGTCCTGCACCCTGGCAGTCGCCTCTGCGGCCGAGAGGCCCTCCGTCCGGCGCAGCCACGCCCGCAGGACCAGGCCGGTGCGGGACGCCCCGCCGTGGCAGTGCACCAGCACCGGCCGGCCCTCCGCCCGCAGCGCGGCGATGTCGTCGAGGACGTCGGCCAGGACGGCGTCCACCTCGCTGTTCGCGTCGTCGTCGGTCAGGTAGGCGAACCGCTGGACGTCGTGGCCGAACGGCTCGCCGGTGCGGCACAGCGAGACGACGGCGAAGTCCCGCGAGCTGGCCCGGGCGCCGTCCAGGTCCGACGCCCACACGCCATCGACCACCTCGCGCGGCTCGAGCCGCCGGCTGCGCGCGGCCACGTGCCGGCCGGTCGGGCGGCCGTCCAGCGTCGCGGCGAGGGCGTGCAGGTCGGCCAGGTCCCAGCGCTCGTCGCCGTGCCCGGGCACCCGCCCGTGGACGGCGGAGGTCCAGCGCATCGGGATGCCGGCGATGCCGAACACCGCTCCGGCCAGCCCGCCCGCGACCGCGGCCACCGTGTCGGTGTCCCCGCCCAGGTCGATGACCAGCCGCATGACCCCGGCGAAGTCGGTGGCATTCCGTAGCGCCCACGCCGCCTGCCCCAGCGTCGGCCACACGGCGCCGTTGCCCTCGGTCGCCTGCTCCGGCGTCCAGCCCGGTGCGAGCACGGTCGCCCAGCGGCCGCGGTGCTCAGGCTGTACCAACTCGAGTGTCGTGGGGATGGCGGCCAGTGGGTCGCCGCCGTCCAGCGCCACCCGCACCAGCTCGTGGAAGACCGCGCAGCCCTCGCCGGCCGAGGGGTCGCCGTGGGTGAGGGCGGAGATCCGGCGGGCGGCGTCCATGGTCGCCGCCGTGCCGGAGCGGGCGAACCAGATCGCGGCCGGCGTCGTCCGCATCAGCGAGCCGTTCCCCGCCGCGTGGCCGGACCGGGCGAAGTGCTCGGCCGCCGCGACGTCCCATGGCCGGCCCGAGCCGAGGACGGCGTGGGTCTGCTTCCCGACGTCCGGCGGGTCGGCCCGCAGCCAGGTGCGGAACCGCTCGAACAGGTCCGCCTCGTCCAGGCCGCCGCGTTCGATCAACGACGCGGCGACGAGCAGCGCCAGCTGGGTGTCGTCGGTGAACTCACCGGGCTCCCGGTCCGGCGAGCCGCACATCTCGGTGGCCGAGCCGCGGGCGGGGGAGGGGAAGCGAGCGGAGAAGCGGCCAGCCGGGCCGAACTCGAACGGGGCGCCGAGCGCGTCGCCGACCGCGGAGCCGATCAGCGCACCGGCGACCCGGTGGGCGCGGGGCATGCTCTGGGTCATCGAACCTCCTGCACGGACGGTGTTCGTCTGTGCCGTTTGCCCCGCCCGTTGCGGAGGGCAACCACGGCGCATGGAGATGCGCACGCTCGGCCGCACCGGCGTCAAGGTCAGCCCACTGTGCCTCGGCGCGATGATGTTCGGCGCCTGGGGCAACACCGACCACGACGAGTCCGTCCGAATCGTCCACGCCGCCCTCGACGCGGGGATCAACTTCGTGGACACCGCGGACGTCTACTCCGCCGGGGAGTCCGAGGAGATCGTCGGCAAGGCGCTGGCCGGCGGACGGCGGGACGACGTCGTCCTCGCCACCAAGGCCCACGGCAAGATGGGCGAGGACCCGAACCAGCAGGGCAACAGCCGCCGCTGGCTGGTGCAGGAGGTCGAGCACAGCCTGCGCCGGCTGCAGACCGACTGGATCGACCTCTACCAGATCCACCGCCCGTCGCCGGACACCGACGTCGAGGAGACCCTGGACGCGCTCACCGATCTGCAGCGGGCCGGCAAGATCCGCTACTTCGGCTCCTCCACCTTCCCGCCGTCCCAGATCGTCCAGGCCCAGTGGGCCGCCGAGAAGCGGCACAGCGGCCGCTTCGTCACCGAGCAGCCGCCCTACTCGATGCTCGTGCGCGGCATCGAGAACGAGGTGCTGCCGGTCTGCCAGCAGTACGGCATGGGCACCCTCGTCTGGAGCCCACTGGCCGGCGGCTGGCTGTCGGGCAAGTGGCGCAAGGGCCAGGACGCCCCGGAGAGCAGCCGGGCCGCCCGGATGGGTGCCCGCTACGACCTCTCCGACCCGGCCAACCAGCGCAAGCTGGACGCCGCCGACGCGCTGGCCCAGCTGGCCGAGCAGCACGGCCTGAGCCTGGTCGAGCTGGCGATCGCCTTCACGATCCGCCACCCGGGGGTCACCTCGGCGATCATCGGCCCGCGCACCATGGAGCAGCTCACCAGCCAGCTGCCCGCGGCCGACGTCGTCCTCTCCGCCGAGGTGCTCGACGCCATCGACGCGATCGTCCCGCCCGGCACCAACATCAGTGCCGCCGACGCGGGCTACCAGCCGCCCGCGCTCACCGACGCCGCGCTGCGGCGCCGTTGAGCGTCCCTGCCTGACGGCCGGCGCGCCGCCGGCCGTCAGGCAGGCACCAGCCCGCTGATCAGGACATCGGGTGCTCGCCGAGGAACTCGGCGACCAGTGGTACGAACTCCTCGCCCCGCTCGGTGCCGAGCGCGTGGCTCGAACCGGGGCCGGTGAACATCTCCAGGCGCGCCCCGGGGATGGCGCCGGCGACCTGCCGGCCGTGCCAGGGCGGCGTCAGCAGGTCCTGTTCCCCGGCGACCACCAGTGTCGGGGCGGTGATGCCGCCGAGCCGGTCGAGGGTGTCGTGTGCGAGGTCGGCGTCCCACTGCTCGGCGGTGGTGCGGATCTGCTGCTCGGTGCTCGGGAACAGCGGCAGCAGTTCCCCGATCAGCGAGCCGAACTCGGGGCTGTCCAGCAGCTGCGGGGAGAACGCGACGCCGAGCGCGCCGAGCGCCGCCTCCAGGTCACCGGTGCGCCACGGGTGCGCGAGCCCGATGAGCATCGCCCGCTGGAACCCGTCGGTGCGGCCCCAGGTGCAGTAGAGGACGAGCGAAGCGACCCGCTCGGGCACCGCCAGGGCGAGCTCCTGCGCCACCGCGCTGCCCAGCGAGTAGCCCAGCACGTGAGCGCGGTCGACACCGAGCGCCTCGAGCAGCCCGCGCGCGTCCGCGGCCAGCGACGCGACGCTGATTTCCCCGGCCCCCCGCTCGGAGCCGCCCATGCCGCGCAGGTCATAGGTGATCACCCGGTAGGTGTCCGCCCACGCCTGCGCCAGGTCCACCCAGAACCCGAGGGACTGGCTGGTGCCGTTGATCACCAGCAGCGGCTCGCCGTCGCCGTACTCCTGCACGGCGGCGGCGATGTCGCCGACCTGGACGGTGCGCGGCGCGTGGACGGTCGGTGTGGTCAACGGGACTCCCAGGGCTCGAACGGCGGCTGCACGGTGACCTGGAGCACACCACACGGAGGTCGGCGCCCGGAAGACCGCCCGTCCGGCACGGCCTCACGGTGCCTTGTGACCGCCGTCACAAAGGAGTGGTAGAACGGACCGCAGACGCCGTCCGGGGCGAGGCGAGGGGGGAAACGCGACATGACGATGACGGAGCCGTCCGCAGTGTCGGTGCAGGAGCGTGTCGAGCACGTGGACGTGCTGGTCGTGGGCGCGGGGATCTCCGGCATCGGGGCCGCCTACCACCTGCGCGATCAGCTGCCGGGCACGAGCTTCGTCGTCCTCGACGCACTGGAGAACCACGGCGGCACCTGGTGGACCCACCGGTACCCCGGCGTCCGCTCCGACAGCGACCTGTTCACCTTCGGCTACCGGTTCAAGCCCTGGCGCGGCCCCTCGATCGCCAGTTCCGAGGAGATTCTGCACTACCTCGACGAGGTCGTCAGCGAGAACGGCTTGGACGAGCACATCCGATACCAGCACCGTGTCACCGCGGCGAGCTGGTCGTCGGAGGACCGGCGCTGGACGGTGCAGGTGACGCGCGGCGACACGGGGGAGGAGCTGCTGTTCACTACCGGCTTCCTCTGGATGTGCCAGGGCTACTACCGGCACGCCCAGGGCTACACCCCCGAGTGGCCCGGCGTGGACCGGTTCCAGGGGCAGGTCGTCCACCCCCAGACCTGGCCGGAGGACCTCGACCACACCGGCAAGCGCGTGGTGGTCATCGGCTCGGGCGCGACCGCGGCGACGCTCATCCCGGCCATCGCCGAGACCGCGGCGCACGTGACGATGCTGCAGCGGTCCCCGACGTTCTTCTACGCCCGGCCCAAGACCCACGAGCTGGCGACGACGCTGCGCGCCCTCGACGTCCCGGCGGAGTGGACCCACGAAATCCTCCGGCGCGCCTACCTGGCCGAGGCCGCCGAGATCACCCGGATGTCCTTCGAGCAGCCGGACGAGCTGCGTGAGTTCCTCATCGAGTCGATGCGCCCGCTGTTGCCCGAGGGCTTCGACATCGACCAGCACTTCAACCCGACCTACCGGCCCTGGCAGCAGCGGTTGGCCATCCTGCCTGACGGCGACCTGTTCGCCGCGCTCCGGGAGGGCGCGGCCTCCATCGTCACCGACACCATCGACTCGTTCACCGAGACCGGCATCCGGGTCAGCTCCGGCGAGGTCTTGGAGGCCGACGTCGTCGTCACCGCCACCGGCTTCGACCTGAGCGTCTTCGGCGACATCGCCTTCACCGTCGACGGCCAGCCGGTCGACTTCGCCGGAACGGTTACCTACCGGGGGCTCATGTTCACCGGCGTGCCCAATCTGGCCTACGTGTTCGGCTACTTCCGGAACAGCTGGACGCTGCGCGCCGACCTCATCAGCGATTTCGTGTGCCGGCTGTTGCGGCACATGGCGGAGAAGGGAGCGACGACGGTCGTCCCAACCCTGCGTGCGGAGGACGCCGACATGCCACTGGGCCCCTGGGTCGACCCGGAGAACTTCAACCCCGGCTACCTGGCGCGCTCCATGCACCTGATGCCCAAGCAGGGCGACCGGGAGCCGTGGACCCACCTGCACGAGTACACCGTCGAACGGGAGCTGCTCCCGGCCGCCGACCTGGACGACGGCACGCTGGCCTACTCGTAGATCGCCGGCGGGCCGAACGGACTACCGGCTGACCGCCACGGTGGCCGCGATTTCGCGGACCGCCTCCAGGTCGGCCGGCGCGGGCGCGCCGGTGAGGCTCAGCGGTGCGGCGACTGCTTCCACCGCAGTGCGCCGGTGATCCGCAAGATGCTGGCCAGCGCGCCGGACATGTAACCGATGTTGGCCGGCGTCCCGAGCAGGACGCCGTCGGCGGCCAGGACGTCGGCCGGTCCGGCGGACAGCGCCGGCCGCACGCTGAGCTCCGCGTCCTCCACCAGGGCGACGCCCTCGCGCACCGCCTCCAGCACCGCCTGCAGCGCCGGGGAGGGGGTGTGGTGGACGACGAGCAACTGCGGCAACCCGGCACCCTGCCACGGGGCACTGCTCTCGGGCGGCGGAGCTCCTGGCCGCGACCTCGCCCGGTCGGTGTGAGCCAGCAACGGACGTCGTCAGGGAGCGGCGGCCACCGGCGTGCCGGGCGACGGTCGCAGCGGCGTCAGGGCGAACGCCTCCGCGAGCAGGGCCTGGATCATCAGCTCGTCGGCGCCGCCCTCCGCCACCAGCTGCTCCAGCGTGACCAGCACGTCGCCCGGGCCGGACGAGGTCGACGCCGCCGTCGGCGAGGTGCGGTGGATCCTGGACGGGCTGCGGCCGGCGCCCCGGGACGACGTCGGCCTGGTGGCCGCCCTCCAACGGCACGCCGCCACCCTCGGACCGACCGTGCCGGTGCAGGTGACCGCCGAGGAGCTGCCACCACTGCGCCCCGACGTCGAGACGGCGGCCTACCGCATCGCGCAGGAGGCGCTGACCAAAACGTGGTCCGGCACTCCCGTGCCCGCTCGGCCGAGCTGGGCCTGCGCGCCCGCGACGGCCGGCTCCGCGTGGTCGCCGGCCTGCCGTTGGAGGTGTCCGGATGTCGGTCCGCGTCGTCCTGGTCGACGACCACCCGATGTACCGCTTCGGGCTGCGGGCCGTGCTCGACGCCTCGCCGGAGGTCGAGGTCGTCGGGGAGGCCGAGTGCTCCCGGAGCTCACCGACCGGGAGCGCGAGGTGCTGGACCTGCTGGCCGCCGGGCTGTCGACCGGGCGGATCGCCGCCCGGCTGGGGCTGTCGGACAAGACGGTGCGCAACCACGTCTCCGCCGTCCTCACCAAGCTGCAGGTGCCCGACCGGTCGGCCGCGGTCACCCGCGCCCGCGCGGCCGGCCTGGGCGGTGCGTGATGTCGGACGGGGCAGCCGGTACGGGCGAGGCGCCCGGCGGGTGAGTCTCGTCTCGGACGGCCGGTTGGGACACCGGGACGCAACGCGATCGTGGGACCGTGGTCGTCGTGTCTGCCGCGCCGCCTGAACCCCAAGACACTGATCGACCCCGCAGCGCCGAGCACGGCCGGCTGGCCGAGTCCGACGACGTCGCCGCCCCGTGGCGGATGTGGGGCCCGTACCTCGCCGGTCGGCAGTGGGGCACGGTGCGCGAGGACTACTCCGCCGACGGCGACGCCTGGTCCTCCTTCCCGTTCGACCACGCCGTGGCCCGCTCCTACCGCTGGGGCGAGGACGGCCTGGGCGGGATCTGTGACCGCTACGGCTTCCTCAACTTCGCCTTGGCGATGTGGAACGGCAAGGACCCGGTCCTCAAGGAGCGGCTGTTCGGCCTGACCAACGGCGAGGGCAACCACGGCGAGGACGCCAAGGAGCACTGGTGGGCCACCGACGGCACGCCGACGCACTCCTGGATGCAGTGGCTCTACCGCTACCCGCAGGCCGAGTTCCCCTACGCCCGGCTGCGTGAGGAGAACGCCAAGCGCACCCGGCTGGAGCGGGAGTACGAGCTCGCCGACACCGGCGTCCTCGACGAGGACCGGTTCTTCGACGTCCAGATGACCTACGCCAAGGCCGGCCCGGACGACGTCTGCATCACCGTCACCGCCACCAACCACGGGCCCGAGGCGGCACCGCTGCACCTGCTCCCGCAGGTCTGGTTCCGCAACACCTGGTCCTGGGGCCTGGACGACCGCAAGCCCACGCTCACCGCGCGGACGGACGAGGAGGTCGTGTCGGTCGTCGCCGAGCACGGCTACCTGGGCCGCTGGGTGCTCGCCGCTGACGGCAGCCCCGAGGTGCTGGCCTGCGACAACGAGACCAACGCCGTCGCCCTCTTCGGCGCGGAGCGCAACGCCACCGAGTACCCCAAGGACGGCATCAACCGCCGCGTCGTCGGTGAGGACAAGTCCGCGGTGAACCCCGAGGGGACCGGCACCAAGGCCGCGTTCTGGTACGAGTGGGACGCCGTCGAGCCGGGTGAGACCGTCACCGTGAAGCTCCGGCTCACCCAGGCCGAGCCCGAGCAGCAGGTGTTCGGCGCGCAGTTCGACGAGGTGCTGACCGCCCGGAAGACCGAGGCCGACGAGTTCTACGCCGGCGTCATCCACCCGGAGCTGTCCGAGGAGGACCGGCACGTCGCCCGCCGCGCCTACGCCGGCCTGCTGTGGACCAAGCAGCTGTACCGCTTCGACGTCGCCCGCTGGCTGGATGGCGACCCCGACGTCCCGGCGCCGGAGGAACGGCGGGCCAAGGGGCAGCGCAACACCAGCTGGCGGCACGTCGCGCTGGCCGACGTCATCTCCATGCCCGACGAGTGGGAGTACCCGTGGTTCGCCGCGTGGGACACCGCCTTCCACACCCTCCCGCTGGCGCACGTCGACCCGTACTTCGCCAAGGAACAGCTCGTGCTCATGTGCCGCGAGTGGGCGATGCACCCCAACGGGCAGCTGCCGGCCTACGAGTGGGCGTTCGGGGACGTCAACCCGCCGGTGCACGCCTGGGCGGCCTGGCACGTCTACCGGCTCGACGGCTACCGCGACCAGCAGTTCCTCATCCGGGTGTTCACCAAGCTGCTGATGAACTTCTCCTGGTGGGTCAACCGCAAGGACGCCGACGGCTCGAACGTCTTCGAGGGCGGCTTCCTCGGGATGGACAACATCGCGCTGTTCGACCGGTCCGCCCCGCTGCCGCCCGGCTACCGGCTCGAGCAGTCGGACGCGACCAGCTGGATGGCGTTCTACTGCCAGCAGATGCTCAAGATCGCGCTCGAGCTGTCCCGGTTCGACACGGCGTGGGACGGCGTCGTCACCAAGTTCTTCGAGCACTTCCTGGCGATCTCGGAGGCGATGAACGCCTTCGGCTCGCACGAGGTGTCGCTGTGGCACGAGGAGGACGGCTTCTTCTACGACGCCCTGGTCGCCCCCGACGGGACGGCCGAGTCGCTGCGGGTGCGCTCGATGGTCGGCCTGCTGCCGATCCTGGGCGCCACCGAGATCCCGACCTGGGTGGCTCAGCGGTTGCCGGACGTCGCCGAGCGGGTGCGCTGGCTGCAGAAGCGCCGTCCCGAGCTGATGGGCCCGCTGCGCAGCAGGTCGACGCCCGAGGGCCGCAAGCTGCTGCTCTCGCTGGTCGGCAAGGAGCGGCTGCAGCGGCTCCTGCAGCGGATGTTCGACACCGAGGAGTTCCTCTCCCCGTTCGGCATCCGCTCGCTGTCGAAGTCGACCGGGCAGGTGTTCGCCAACGTCGGTGGGCGCGACGTGTCGATCGAGTACGAGCCGGGGGAGTCGCGCACCGGGCTGTTCGGCGGCAACTCCAACTGGCGCGGGCCGGTCTGGTTCCCCGTCAACGTGCTGCTGGCGGACAAGCTGCGCACCCTCGGCCGGCACTACGGCGACTCGTTCACCATCGAGATCCCGACCGGGTCGGGCACGCAGTGCACGCTGGTGGAGGCCGCCGACCTGATCGACGACTCCCTCACCCGGCTGTTCCGCCCGGTCGACGGCAAGCGCCCCGCCGACGGCGACCGGATCGAGTCCACCGACTCACCGCTGTGGCGTGAGCACCCGACGTTCAGCGAGTTCTTCGACGGCGACACCGGCGAGGGTCTGGGCGCCACCCACCAGACCGGCTGGACAGCGCTCGTCGCCCACCTCCTCAACCCAAGGCTCCCCGCCGACCCCCGCTGAGCCTGACCTGTCTGAGGGGCCAAAGTCGCGACTTTGGCCCCTCGGACAGGTCCTCTGACCGGACCGGGTCAGCTGGCGAGCGGCAGACCCTGGAACACCTGTCGACGGTGCCAGGCGACGTGCTCAACGGCGGGCGGCTGCGTGCCCGGGCGCGGGGCCAGCCGCCTGCCGTGCAGCTCGTACACCGCTCGACCGGATGACGTCCTCGCGCTGAAGCGCTGCGAGACGGTCACCGCGAGATCGTCGTCCAGCCCGAGCACCCCACGGTCGAACAGCTTGTGGTGCAGCGAGCAGAGCGCCAGACCGTTGTCCAGGTCGTCGGGGCCCTGCTCGGTGAACCAGCGCACGTGGGCAGCCTCGACAGCCACCGCCATACCAGCGAGCCGGCCGTCGAATCCGCAGAACGCGCACTGTTCGTCCCAGGCGCGCAGGATCGATGCCCGCCAGGCCGCGCTCCGCTTGCGCGCCACCGGGGAAGGCATGCCGGGGTGTGTCAGCTCCGGGTCGAAGCCGACGGCCAGCAGGACGTCGCCCGCCACCGTCGGCGGGAAGTGACTGTCTACCAGCGTGCGGGCCACGGTGCTGACCAGCGTGGGATCTGCCGTCAGTCGTTGCTCGAGAGCCGCCTCGAAGCGGCCGGTCACTCCGGTGCGGAGGGGACTCACCTTGTCGTCGGCCACGGCCTTGTCCAGCACCCAGATCTGGTCGGCGCGCAGTCGGGTGAACGGGTAGGCAGCGCTCTGCGCGCGTCCGGTGTTGGACGCGGGCCCGAACTCGGCGATCAGTTCGGACAGCTTCTCCTCGGCAACCGACCAGGGCACGTCGCTCTTGCCCGTCGCGGCAAGCCGGCTGAGTGCGAGCAGTGCGAGCAATGGCTTGTGGGGCGACCGGTGTCCGTTGCGCTGGTGCTGGCGGAGTGAGGAGAAGGCGGAGAGCACGTCCTCCGTTGCTGCACCGGACAGAGCCTTCTCGTCCTTCTGTAGCGGCTCCACGATCAAACTGTCGCACGGCGAGGCGTCCCATTCGGCCGGGGATGACATTCGTCGCAGTTGCTCGACGACTTCTTGGTCATCGGCAGTAACGGATGTGACGGATGGGTCTGAGGCGGCTCGAGTAGGCGGAATCTGACACAACAAACAAGCCGATTGGTCGACTGTGGTCCGCCGCTGTGAGTGGGCAGCCCTTTAGTTTCGGATCAGCACGTCTTGGATCAATACGGGGAGACCGACATGACGCATCCGCCCACGCTCGAGCAGCGGCCCGAGCAGCCGCCGCAGGTCAAGGCCAAGAAGCCGCTGTACAAGCGCGCTTGGTTCATCATCCTGGCCGTCATCGTGGTCCTCGGTGTCGCTGCCAACCTGGGCGGCGGCGACGCGGACACCGATGCTGCGGCCAGTGGTGCGGACGCGGCGGCCCCGGACGCGGTGGCCCCGGACGCGGCGGCCCCGGATGCTGCGGCTCCGGTGGCTGAGCCGGCAGTCGAGGAGTCGAGCAACCCGGGCATCGGGGAGCCTGCTGCCGACGGCAAGTTCACCTTCGTCGTCAACGGTGTCGACTGCTCGGCGACGGAGATCGGCAGCGAGTACATGAACACGACAGCGCAGGGGCAGTTCTGCATGGTCGACGTGACCATCTCGAACACCGGTAACGAAGCGCAGAGTTTCTTCGGCGACAACGCCAAGCTGTTCAACGCTGAGGGGCAGGAGTTCTCGGCGGACAGCGAGGCAGCCATCTACCTGGAGGACTCGTCGTCCCTCTACGAGGAGATCAACCCGGGTAACACGCTCAACAGCAAGGTGATCTTCGATGTGCCGTCCGGCACGGTGCCGACGGCGATCGAGCTGCACGACTCGGCGTTCTCCGGTGGGGTCACCGTCGACCTGCAGTGAGCTGACCACTGACACAGGGCCCCTCGCCAGCTCGGCGAGGGGCCCTGTGTCCTTCGACCAACGCCACCTTCCTGACGGACCAGGAAGTCGACGCTCTCCTAGCGATGCGACGCCCGGGCTCAGTCCGGGCGGGACACCCCGCCCCGGCCCCACTGCAGACCGCAGGAACGGCAGGCGAGTGTCGGTTCGTCCGGCTCCACCATGCAGCCGCCCAACTCCACCAGGCCGCGTTCGGCCAGCAGCATGCCCTCGGGATCAGGCATCCCCC
>NZ_JAAKGN010000072.1:0-21733 GCF_011039295.1 Modestobacter sp. KNN46-3
ACCGTCGGCGTCCTGCAGGTAGAAGCCGGAGAGCCCGGGGACGTCGCCGACGACGACGCCCTCCACGGTGACCGTGGAGCCGGCCAGCGGGGTGGTCGCGCCCGCGCCCTGCACGTCGCCGATCTCGTGCGTCACCGGGGTGTCGCAGACCTCGCCGGAGGGCGGCGGCGGGTCGACCGGGCCGGGCGCTGCGGAGTTGACCACGCCCTTGCTGGCCGCGGCCGGACCGGACCAGACGAGCGCGTCGGTGGCCGCGTCGTAGCTGCGCGACAGCGACTGCCCAGCCGGCTCGCTGCCGGTCTCCTCGACTCCGATGTCGATGCTGGTCGTCCCGGCGGCCGGGCCGCCGGCGGCGGTCATCGTCCCCTCGTAGGAGAGGAACTCGAGCACCTCCGTGCCGCGGACCAGGGCGACCGCGTCCGGGGCGCCGTTCTGGATCCCGTTGGACGGGTAGTCGACGACCGCGACGGCCGAGCCGTCCGCGGGCGCGGTCACGGCCGGGAGCGCGTCGGTGTCGTAGACCGCACCGTTGCCCCCGTTGTAGAGGACCACGCTCAGGCCGTCGGAGCTGGTGCCGGCGGAGAGCTGCACCTCGACGAACTCACCCACGTCGGTGCTGACGTTGTCGTAGTGGATCTCGGAGATGAAGGGCGTGGTGGGCGGCGCGGCGACCGCGACCGCCGGGACGGCGACGGCGGCGAGCACGGCAGCGGATGTCGCTGCCGCGCCGAGGGCAGCGCGCCTCGCAGCGGTGCGGGCGGTACCAGTGGGGAGGGGCACGAACGGTCCTCTCGGAGGGCGACGCGGAGTGGGTCCGGGCACAGCCTGAGGGGCGGATGTGGACGACTCGCTGACGTTAAGTGACCATTTCGTGACACGCCAAGGCGATGGACGGCGTCCCCGGCGAGTCCTCGGACGCGTGGCCGTGACCGGCTCCATCCCGCCGTCCCGTTCCCAGTGCGCCGAGGACCACTCCGCTGCCCCGGCACCGGCCAGGGGCACGGAGCGGTGCCGTCGAGTCGCCGGTCAGTCGGCGGCGGTGTCCTGACCGGTGTCCTGCTGCTTGCGGAACCGCAGCGACTCCACCAGCACGTAGCCGAACACCACGGTCCACGCGAAGCTCAGGAAGGCCTCGCCCCAGTCACCGTCCACCAGCCGCAGCACGATCGCGACGAGGTTGTAGGCCACCGCCACGCCCGCCAGCAGCTGCACTCCCCGGTGGCCGAACCAGGGCGGGCGGAAGGGTGCGACCATGCCCAGAGGCTAGCCCGGCCGGGACCCATGAGGCCGTGGACAGCCCGGCGCCGCGCGCCACACGCTGCGGCGGAGCGTCCGGTCGGCGAGGCTGGAGGGGTGAGCACCTCCAAGAGCGGCAGCGGTTACGTCGAAAAGGGCCAGGACTACCAGCGGGACCAGAACTACATCACCGACCGGATCACCGCCGACGGCGACAGCCGATGGCCGGTGGAGGCCGGCCGGTACCGGCTGGTCATCGCCCGGGCCTGCCCGTGGGCCAACCGTGCGGCGATCGTCCGGCGGCTGCTCGGCCTGGAGCAGGCCATCTCCATGGGCATCTGCGGGCCAACGCACGACGAGCGCAGCTGGACCTTCGACCTCGACCCCGACGGCCGCGACCCGGTGCTGGGGTACGAGCGCCTGCAGCAGGCGTTCTTCGCCCGCGACCCGGAGTACCCGCGCGGCATCACGGTGCCGGCGATGGTCGACGTCCCGACCGGGGCCGTCGTCACCAACGACTTCAAGCAGATGACGCTGGACTTCTCCAGCGAGTGGACCGCGTTCCACCGCGACGGCGCCCCCGACCTCTACCCCGAGCACCTGCGGGCGGAGATGGACGAGGTGATCGAGCGGATCTTCACCGAGGTGAACAACGGCGTTTACCGCTGTGGGTTCGCCGGCTCCCAGGAGGCCTACGACAAGGCCTACCAGCGGCTGTGGACGGCGATGGACTGGCTGGAGGAGCGGCTGTCGACCCGCCGGTTCCTGATGGGCGAGACGATCACCGAGGCCGACGTGCGGCTGTTCACCACGCTGGCCCGGTTCGACCCCGTCTACCACGGCCACTTCAAGGCCAACCGGAACAAGCTGACCGAGCTGCCGGCGCTGTGGGGCTACGCCCGCGACCTGTTCCAGACCCCGGGCTTCGGTGACACCACCGACTTCCCGCAGATCAAGGAGCACTACTACGTGGTGCACGCCGACATCAACCCGACCCAGATCATCCCGATGGGCCCGGACACGTCGGTCTGGCTGACCCCGCACGGCCGCGAGGAGCTGGGCGGCCGCCCGTTCGGCGACGGCACCCCGCCCGGGCCGCCGATCGAGGGCGAGGTCATCCCGCCCGAGCACGGCCCCGGCGGCATCGGCCACCGCTGAGCGCGCCGCAGCCCGGGCGCCCTGGTTGGCTGACCACGGCGTCCCGGGCAGCGGAGCCCGCGGACCGAGGAGAGGTGGCGCAGTGGTGCACAGACTGATCGTCCAGTACGGCCAGCCGACCGACCCGGCGGAGTTCGACCAGCACTACCGGGACGTGCACGTCGGCCTGGCGCAGGCCATCCCCGGGCTCCTCCGCTTCACCGTCGGGCACCCGCGGTCGATGGACCCCATCGCGCCCGGGCCGTACCTGATCGCCGAGCTGGACTTCGAGTCCGCCGACGCGATGGGGGCCGGCATGGGCTCCGAGGCCGGCCGCGCCGCCGGCGCGGACGTCGCCACCTTCGCCACCGGCGGGGCGTCCATGTCCAGCTTCGACCTGGACGACGTCAGCCCGGCCGGCTGACCTCCGCACCGTGCTGACCGGCCGGCCGGACCTCGCACTGCCCAGCGCCGGGCCCGAGCCGCTGCCGTGGGGCACCGCGCTGGCCGCCGTCCTCGGGTACGCCCGGGGACGGCGGCCGCTGCGGTACCGCTCCCCCAACGAGCGGGACGGCCGGTGGGTGCAGGTGCCGGCCTTCGGCTACGAGCGCTTCGACGCCCGGCCGGTGCCCGCCGGGCCACTGGGCGACGAGGACGTGCTGGTGGCCGAGGGGCTGCACGGCCGTCTGGGCCCCGACGCCTGGTCTGCGGTCCGCACTGCCCTCGACGCGGCCGAGCCCGTGGCCGCCGCCCTCGCCGGGCGTGCGGCCGGGCGGGCCTTCTGGGAGCTGCCGGACGACGAGCTCTCGGTGCTCGGTGAACCGGGCACCGTCGGCGCCGCCCTGCGCGGTCTCGGTGAGCTGCCCGAACCGCAGCGGCGGCACGTGCCGGCTGCGCTGCACCACCGCCGTCCCGACCTGGTGCCGTTGCTGCACCGCGCCACCTGGCTGCAGACGGTGCCGCACCTGCGCGAGGGCGACAGCGGGACGGCGGCGGTCGTGCACCGCGAGCTCCGCGCCAACGATGCCGCCTTCACGGCGCTGGAGCAGGCGGCGGCCGAGCTGCTCGGCGCCCCGCTGACCCGGCTGCGGCTGCACGACCTGCTGGTGTGGCTCAGCGGCACGCTGCGGCTGGGCACGGCGGTGGCGCTGGGCGAGGCGACCGAGGAGGGGCGCCGGTCGCTCACCGCGACCCGCTGAGCGACCGGGCGAGATTCCCCGTCCCCCGGGGAGCAGAGGGTGCGTCGTCGTTGAGCGGGCCGTGACGCAACGCCGGGTCCGGTGATCGAAGCCCGTTCCCCGGCTGACCTCGGCCCAGGCACACGAGCACGATTCGCTGCACGGCGGCGTTGCCGGGGGCGGCGCCGGAGGCGAGGAGGCAGCCCATGTACGCACGGACCACCACCCTCCGTGGCAACCCGCGTGCCCTCGACGACGCGATCGAGTTCGTCCGCGACGAGTGGCTCCCGGCGACCACCGACCTCCCGGGCTGCACCGGGCTGTCCATGCTCGTCGGCCGCCGCACCGGTCGCTGCATCGTCGCCAGCGGCTGGGCGGACGAGCAGTCCATGCTGGGCAGCGCCGAGGGCATGCGCCGCGACCGCGCCCGCCTCGGCCAGCTGCTCGGTGCCGTGCCGGTGGTGGCGCAGTGGGAGGTCGCCGTCATGCACCGGGTGCAGCCCACCGGCGCCGATGCCGTCTGCCGGCTCATCTGGAGCTCGCGCCCGAACCCGGCGGCGCTCGACGACGACGTCGCCACCTTCCGGATGGCTCTCCTGCCCCGGATCGAGGAGCTCACCGGCTTCTGCAGCGCCAACCTGATGATCGACCGGGTCTCCGGCAACACCGTGCTGGCCGTCGCCTACGCCGACCGGGAGGCGATGCTCGTCGCCGGCCAGCGCGCGGACGCGCTGCGCACGGAGTACGCGCGGGCGACGGGCGGGCGGATCACCGAGGTCGCCGAGTTCGACCTGGTCGTCGCCCACCTCCGCATCCCCGAGACCGTGTAGTCGACGGCGGGACGAGCGCGGGTCAGGCGGCCGGGCGGGCGAGGAAGACCGCGCCCGGGACCGACGGGACGGCGACCTCGGTGAAGCCGAGCCGGGCGTAGAAGCCGAGGGCGCGGGCGTTGACCGGGTCCACGCCCAGGTGCACGCCGGGTGCCCCGGCCGCGGCGACCGCGGCGCAGAACACCTCGATCAGCGCCCGCCCCCAACCGGCGCCCTGCGCCTCGGGCAGCAGGTCGATGTGCAGGTGCGCCGGGTACGCCGCGAGCTCGGGCACGAGCATCCGCTCCGGCCGGTGCAGCAGCGACACCATCCGCTCCTCCGCCGTGCGCGGCGGCTCGGGCGGTGCCGGGTATCGGTCGGTCAGCCGGGGCAGCCACTGCGCCCGCCAGGCCTGCACGAAGCCGGCCGTGTCCGCGGTGCCCAGCACGTAGCCGACCGCCCGCCCGCCGTCGTCCAGTACGAACGCCCGGTCCGGCTCGAGGTCGACGTACGGGCCGGCGAACAGGTCGGGCATCAGGTCGTCGCTCGACCACCGGCCCCGGGCGTCGCCCCCGGCGTCGGCGGTGCGCACACAGACGTCGTAGACCGCCGCCCGGTCGGAGCGGCGGTACGACCGGATCACGGCCCCCGTGCAGGGTCCCGCCGCGAGCTCGCGAGTGGTGGGGGGCACGGGGGTCCTTTCCTCACACCACCCGGGTGAGTGCCGGCCAGAGCCCGTCGGGGCCGTCGGCGAGCAGGCCGGCGCCGAGCACCCGGGCCCACGCCGTCTCGGTGCCGGCCTCGTCCCGCCACGACCAGCAGCGCCGGGTGAGGTGGTGCAGCCGGTGCTCCTGGGTGAAGCCGATCGCGCCGTGCACCTGGTGGGCCAGCCGGGCGACCACCTCGACCGCAGCCCCGGCCCGCACCTTGGCCGCCGCGGCCGCCAGCACCAGCGACTCCCCGCGCTCGACCGCCTGCACCGCGGCGTCGACCAGCGCCGCCACCGCGGTCACCTCACCGGCCATCTCGGCCAGCTCCATCTGGATCGCCTGGAACTTGCCCAGCGGCCGGCCGAACTGGTGCCGCTCGCCGGCGTGGTGCACCGTCCAGGCCAGCACCTGCTGCAGCGCCGCGGACAGCTGCACCGCCCGGGCCAGCGCGTACCGCGCCCGCAACTGCTCGGCCTGCGCGTCGGTGAGCAGCGCCCCGGCCGCGGTCACCCCCTGCAGCACGAACGAGCCGCGCGGTTCGCCGGCCAGGTTCGCCGCGTGCGTGGTCTCCCGCCCGGCGACGTCGACCAGTGCGAGCACCGGCCCCACCGCGCTGGTCGCGAGCACGGCGAGGTGCTGCGCGACGCCGGCCCACGCCACGTCGGTCGCGGTGCCGGTGAGCGTCCAGCTGCCCGGGCCGTCACCGTCGTCCCGGGGCTCGGCGGTGACCGCGCCGTCCACCGCGACGGAGAGCGGCTCCTCGGGTGCCGGCAGGTCGAGGCCGGCGGCCAGGACGGCGGGCGCGGCCACCAACAGCTGCTCGGCCACCGGCACGGCCGCAGCCCCGGCGGCCAGCGCCCCCACGATCGCCACGGCGTCCGCCAGCTCGCCGCCGGAGCCGCCGGCCTCCTCGGGCAGCCCCACCCCGGTCAGCCCGGCCGCGGCGAGTGCGGACCACAGCCCGGCGTCCCACGGCCGTTCGGCGGTGAGCACGAACGGCTCGAACTTCGTCAGGATGTCCCGGACGGTCTCGACGACCAGGTCCACGTCGGAGGAGGTCATCGCAGTCCCAGCCCTCGTGCCACGATCCCGCGCAGGATCTCGTTGGTGCCGCCGCGCAGCGTGTAGCCCGGCGCGTGCAGCTGTGCCTCGGCCAGGGCCCGGCCCAGCGGGTCGGGTGAGTCCAGCGACGCCGGGACGTCGACCACCCGGCGCACCTCGTCGATCACGTCGGCCTCGAACGTCGTCCCCACGTCCTTGACCAGGGCGGCCGGGATGTCGGGCAGCTCCCCGCGGTCCAGCGCCCCGGCGATGCGGAGCGACAGCTGGCGCAGGGCGAGCAGCCGGGCCGACAGCCGGCCCAGGGTGGCCAGCTGCGCCGGGTCCTGGCCCTCGGCCGCGCGCCGGGCGAACTCGGCGATCAGCGGGTAGGTGGACAGGAACCGTTCCGGCCCGGATCGCTCGAAGGCCAGCTCCGCGGTCACCTGGTGCCAGCCCGCGCCCTCCTCGCCCAGCAGCATGTCGCCGGGGATGACCACGTCCTCGAACACGACCTCGTTGAAGTGGTGGCCGCCGTCGAGGATCCGGATCGGGTTGACGGTGATGCCGGGCAGCGACAGGTCGACCAGCAGCTGGGAGAGCCCCGCGTGCCGGCTGGCCGGGTCGGCCGGCGACGTGCGCACCAGGGTGATCGCGTAGTGCGAGGTGTGCGCGTTCGACGTCCAGACCTTCGCGCCGTTGACCACCCAGTCGCCGTCGCCGTTGCGGGTGGCCCGGGTGCGGATCGAGGCGAGGTCCGAGCCGCTGTCCGGCTCGCTCATCCCGATCACGAAGTAGCACTCCCCCGCCGCGATCCGCGGCAGGATCTCCGCACGCTGGGCCTCGGTGCCGTAGCGCAGCAGGTTCGGGCCGGACTGCCGGTCGGCGATCCAGTGCGCCGCGACCGGGGCGCCGGCGGCCAACAGCTCCTCGGTGACCGCGTACCGCTCCATCGCCGTCCGCTCGTGGCCGCCGTACTGCTTCGGCCAGGTCATCCCCAGCCAGCCGCGCTCGCCGAGCTTGCGGGAGAACGCCGGGTCGACTCCGGACAGCCAGGTGTCCACGTGCGTGGTGAAGCTCCCGGCGGCCAGTTCGGCGGCGAGGAACTCGCGCACCTCGGCCCGCACCTCCTCGGCGGCGGCCGATCGCGGCGCGGGCGCCAGCGTCAACGAGTTGCTGCCCATGCAGTGCTCCCCACGTCGGTGTGGTGCCCGGTCTCGCTGGGTCCGGTGTCGGTTCTACCGGCTGCCGTGTGCCCCGGCCCACTGGGGGGCAGGGTGGCCGGGTGACCGATCCCTTCTCGCTCTCCCGGTTCGTCGACGCGCAGGACTCCGGCGGCACCTACGACCGGGCGCTGTCCGAGCTGCGTGCCGGGCGGAAGACCAGCCACTGGATGTGGTTCGTCCTCCCACAGCTGGCCGGCCTCGGCAGCAGCGCGATGGCCCAGCGGTACGCCATCAGCGGGCTGGACGAGGCCCGCGCGTACCTGGCCCACCCGGTGCTCGGTCCCCGGCTGCGCGAGTGCGCCGAGGCGCTGACCGAGCTGGACATCGACGACCCGGTCGCCGTCCTCGGGTCGATCGACGCGCAGAAGCTGCGCTCGTCGATGACGCTCTTCGCCCGGGCCGCACCCGAGGAGCCGGTCTTCGCCGCCGTCCTGGACCAGTACTTCGCCGGCGCCGAGGACGCCGCGACGACGTCCCGGCTGTAGGACGACCACCGGCCCTACGGTGCCGCCATGAGCGACGACACCCCCTGGGAACCGCCCTTCGCCGGCACCGAGGCCGAGCACCTGCTCGGCGCACTCGACCGGCTGCGCACCACCTTCCGCTGGAAGGCCGCCGACCTGGACGCCGCTGGGCTCCAGACCCGGATCGGCGCCTCTGCCCTCACCCTGGGCGGCCTGCTCAAGCACCTGGCCAGCGTGGAGGACGACGTCTCCACCGGACGGCTGAGCGGCGCACCGATCGGTGAGCCCTGGGAGTCGGAGTGGGCCGGCGGCGACGACTGGCCGTTCACCTCCGCCACCGATGACTCCCCCGAGCGGCTGTACGCGCTCTGGGACGACGCCGTCGCGCGCTCCCGCGCCCGGTGGGACGCCGCCCTGGCCGACGGCGGGATGGACCAGCGGGTCGACCTGACCGGCCCGGACGGCGAGCGCGCCGGTCTGCGCCGACTGCTGTGCGACCTGATCGAGGAGTACGGCCGGCACACCGGGCACGCCGACCTGCTCCGCGAGGCCGTCGACGGGCTGGTCGGCGAGGACCCGCCACCCGGCTGGCGCCCGCAGGTGGGCCGTCGACCGGTGGGCTGAGCGGGCGGCCACACCTCGTCGTGGTGCACCCTTGACCACGAGTGGCTAATCGCGTTAGTTTTGGGCTAACGAACTTAGCCAAGTGGGAGACGACATGACCGAGCACCTGACCGTTGACGGCGGCACGATCGCGTACGAGGTGACCGGAGTCGGCCCGCTCGTCGTCCTGGCCCACGGCATGGGTGACAGCCGCGCGGCGTACCGCTTCCTCGCCCCGGCCCTGGTCGCGGCCGGGTACCGGGTCGCCGCCGTGGACCTGCGCGGCTCCGGCGAGTCCAGCGTGGGCTGGACGTCCTACACGCGGACGGACATCGCCGGTGACCTCATCGCCCTGGTGGAGCACCTGGGCGGCCCGGCCGTGCTGGTCGGTCACTCCATCTCCGGTGGCGCCGTCACGATCGCCGCGGCGACGGCCCCCTCCCAGGTCACCGCGGTGGTCGAGCTGGCGCCGTTCACCCGCAAGCAGCAGATCGCGCTCGGCGACCTGCGGAACGCCCGCTTCCGGCGCGGCATGCGCCACCTGCTCGGCACCGCCCTGCTCGGCAGCACCGGGCAGTGGCGGAGGTACCTGGCGGTGGCGTACCCCGGGCCGAAGCCGACGGACTGGGACGCCCGCCTCGACCAGATCGAGGCGATGCTGCGGGAGCCGGGCCGGATGAAGGCCCTGCAGGGGATGGGCAGGACGGCGCCCACGGACGCCGGTGCGCGGCTGGCCGACGTCCGCTGCCCCGTGCTGGTGGTGCAGGGCACGCTGGACCCCGACTGGGCCTCCCCGCAGGCCGAGGGCGAGGCGATCGCGGCCGCACTGCCGCCCGGACTGGGGCGGCTGGCGATGGTCGACGGCGCCGGGCACTACCCGCACGTCCAGTTCCCCGACCAGGTCAGTGCTCTGGTCCTGTCGTTCCTGGACTCCGTCCGTGCCTAGGGCCGGTCTCGACCGGACCGCCGTCGTCGAGGCCGGTGCGGCGCTCGCCGACGAGGTCGGCTTCGCCGGCCTGACCATGGGCCGGCTGGCCGAGCGGGTCGGCGTGCGCACCCCGTCGCTCTACAAGCACGTCGCCGGCCAGGACGACCTGAACCGCGGGATCGCCGCGCTCGCCCTCGCCGAGGCAGCCGCCGCCGTCGGCACCGCCACGCAGGGCTGCGCCGGCCGGGACGCGCTCGCCGCCGCCGCCCACGCGTTCCGCGACTTCGTGCTCACCCACCCGGGCCGGTACGCGGCCACGATCGGCGTCGAGCCGACCGGTCCGGACGACCCGGTCGCCGTCGCGGGGCTGGGGTTGCTCGGCTCGTTCACCGCGGTGCTCCGGTCCTACGCGGTCGAGGGAGCGGAGATGGACCACGCGCTGCGCGCGCTGCGCAGCTTCCTCCACGGTTTCGCCACGCTGCAGTCCGCCAACGCCTTCCAGTGGTCCGCCGACGTCGATGACAGCTTCGAGTGGCTCATCGCCCTCCTCGACCGTGGCCTGCGGAACGCCTCCTCCCCGCAGTAGCCCGGACGCCGCCCGACCCACCCACCAAAATGGCCATTGTGGTGGTCACACGATTCGGAGGCGGAGGCGGCGGAAGCCGCGGCCCTTGTTCTCCACCTTCAGCACCTCGACCCGGCCCACCATCGCCGTGGACGCCACGTGGGTGCCGCCGTCGGCCTGGGTGTCCAGCCCGACGATGTCCACGATCCGCACCACCTCGATGTCCGGCGGCAGCAGGTTGGTGGCGGTCCGGATGATGTCCGGGATCGCGAACGCCTCGTCCCTGGGCAGCTCCCGGACCTCGATCCGGCGGTCGGCGGCCAGCTCGGCGTTCACCGACTCGGCGACCCGCTCCTTGAAGTCGGCCGGCACCTCGGCGAGGTCGAAGTCCATCCGGGCGGTCAGCGGCTCCATGGTGCCGCCGGTGACCAGCGCACCGAAGTCCCGGAAGACGACGCCGGTGAGCACGTGCAGCCCCGAGTGAGTGCGCATCAGCGCGGTCCGGCGCTCGTCGTCCAGCGCTCCGCGCACCGCCGTCCCGGGCGGTGGCAGCGGGTCGCCCTCCTCGGGCACGAGGTACAGCTCGTCGCCGCGGCGGGTCCCGGCGATCCGGGTGCGGACCCCGCCCCACAGCAGCACGCCCTGGTCCGGGGGCTGACCGCCGCCGCCGGGGTAGAACGCGGAACGGTCCAGCACGATCCCCTGCTCGGGGTCGGCGGCGACCACGGTGGCGTCCCACTCGCGCACGGTGGCGTCGGCCAGGTCGAGGCGGTGGGTGTGTCCGGCGTGCGCAGCAGCCATGCCCGCATCCTGCCCGCCGCGGGCCGGCTGCGGACCAGTCCACCCGCAGTCCAGTGGCCCGCAGGGTCGGGGAAGACCACCGCAGCCCGTACGGTTGCCAGTCGCCGCAGGGCCCCGTCCGCGTCCCACCACGTCCGAGGAGCAGCCGAAGTTGTCGAGCCCGTCCCCGGACGTCGCCCCTGACCCGGCCATCGCCGCCGAGCAGGACGCCGTCACCGACCTGTACCGCCGGCTGGATGCCGCCCGCGAGCTCGCCGTGACCCGCTTCCGGCAGGCGCTGGCGAGCCCGGTGATCAACCCCCAGTCCCTCGGTGAGCGGGAGGCCGCGGCGCGTTTCCACTCCCAGCGGATCACCGCGCTGGACGCCGCCGACCACGGGCTGGTGATCGGCCGGCTGGACCGCCAGGAGCAGCCACAGCCGCTCTACATCGGCCGGGTCGGGCTGCCCGCCGACGACCCCGCGGGCGACCCGGCCCTCGTCGACTGGCGCGCGCCGGCGTCCCGGCCGTTCTACACCGCGACCCCGTTCCGGCCCGAGGGCGTGGTGCGCCGCCGGCACATCCGCACCCGCAGCCGGGCGGTCACCGCGGTCAACGACGAGGTGCTCACCGTGCGCCCCGAGGACACCGACGGCCCGCCGCTGACCGGCGAGGCGGCGCTGATGGCCGCGCTCACCGCCCAGCGCACCGGCCGGATGGCCGACATCGTGGCCACCATCCAGGCCGAGCAGGACGCCATCATCCGCAGCGACGCCCGCGGGGTGCTGGTCGTGCAGGGCGGCCCGGGCACCGGGAAGACGGCGGTCGCGCTGCACCGGGCGGCCTACCTGCTGTACACCCACCGCGACCGGCTGGCCCGCAGCGGCCTGCTCGTCGTCGGGCCCACGCCGACCTTCCTGCGCTACATCGCCGACGTGCTGCCCGCGCTCGGTGAGACCGGGGTGCTGCTCGCCGGGCTCGGCCAGCTGCGCCCCGGGCTGGACGCCCGCGGCGCGGAGAGCCAGCAGGTGGCCGAGGTCAAGGGCCGGCTGGCGATGGTCGACGTGCTCAAGGCCGCCGTCCGCGACCGGGAGACGGTGCCCCGCGGCATCCGCGAGCTGCGCATCGACGGGGTGTCGATCAAGCTGCGCGCGGTCGACCTCACCCGCTGCCGTACCGCCGGCCGGCGCGCGTCCCGGCTGCACAACCTGGGCCGGCCGGCCTTCCGCCGCGCCCTGGTCGACCTGGTCGCCCAGCGCTACGCCGACCGGATCGGCGCCGACGTGCGCGGCGGCGGCAGCCTGCTGGACTCCCGGGACCTGGACGCGCTGCGCTCGGAGATCGCCGGGGAGGCCGCCGTCCGGGCGCTGGTCGACGAGATGTGGCCGGTGCTCACCGCCGAGCAGCTGCTCGGTGACCTGCTCTCCTCCCCCGAGCGCATCGCGCGGGCGACGAAGGGCTGGACCGACGAGGACCGCGCCCTCCTGGCCCGGCCGGCCGGCACGCCGTGGACGCCGGCCGACGTCCCGCTGCTGGAGGAGGCCGACGAGCTGCTCGGGTACGACGACAGCGCCGACCGCGCCCGTGAGGCACGTCGTCGTCGGCAGGCCCGGGACGAGGCGCAGGAGACCCTCGACCTGCTGTACGGCTCCCGCTCCACCGACCTCGACGACGACGAGGACGGCGAGGAGCTGACCGCCGGCGACCTGCTGGACGCCGAGATGCTCGCCGACCGCGAGGCCGAGGTCGACGTCCGGTCGGCCGCCGAGCGGGCGGCGACCGACCGCACCTGGACCTTCGGGCACGTGGTCGTCGACGAGGCGCAGGAGCTGTCGGCGATGACCTGGCGGCTGCTGGCCCGCAAGTGCCCCACCCGGTCGATGACCGTCGTCGGCGACCTGGCCCAGACCGGCAGCCTGGCCGGCGCCACCGACTGGGGCGCGGTCCTCGCGCCGCACGCCGCTGCGCAGTGGCGGCTCGCCCAGTTGACGGTGAACTACCGGACCCCGGCCGAGGTCATGGCCGTCGCCGCCGACGTGCTGGCCGCCGGCGGCGCCGGCACCACCGCGCCCCGGTCCGTGCGCAGCACCGGGGTGCCGCCGACCGCCGAGCAGGTGAGCGAGGCGACGCTGCTCCCCCGGGTCGCCGACGTGACCGCCGAGCTGGCCGCCGCCGGGGGCACGGTCGCGGTGATCGTGCCCCCGAGCCGGGTCGACGACGTCGTCGACTGCCTGCGCACCGGCTGGCCGGCGGTCTCCAGCGGCCCGGCCGCGGACTCCTCCGCCGGGCCGGTCGTGCTGGTGCCCGCCGACGCCAAGGGCCTGGAGTTCGACTCGGTGCTGCTGGTCGACCCGGCCGCGGTGCTCGCCGAGGGCGTGCGCGGGCACAGCGACCTGTACGTGGCGCTCACCCGGCCCACCCAGCGGCTGGCCGTGCTGCACCCCGGCGAGCTCCCCCGCGAACTGGACCGCCTCACCGAGCCCCAGCCGGTCGAGGGGTGAGCCGGGTCAGCTGACCCGGAGCACCTCGTCGGCCGGTGTCGCGGGGGTGGGCCGTGGTCCGCTGCCGCCGGCGAAGTCGCGGACGGCGAAGTTCGTGGCGCGGCTCTCCGTGGGCAGGGCCGCGACCGGTACCCCGTCGGGTGCGTCCGGGTCGGTCCGCAGCCAGGCCTGCAGCTCGGCCAGGTACGCCGGGTCGTGCTGCTCCAGCTGCTCGCCCTGGTCGAGCAAGACGGCGACGGCCGCCTCCTCCTCCGTCCGGCTGATCGGCTTGAGCCAGACGCCGTCCCGGCCCGCCTCGGCCTGCAGCCGGTCGACCAGGCCGGCCGGCAGCGGCTCGGGCAGGAACGGCGCACGGTCGGTGTGCCGGGCGCCGATCGCCGCGGCCGCCCGCACGTCGGTGGCGTCGGGCTCGCCGCGCCCCGTCACGCGCACGGTCGCCAGGTGCTCCGGGTCGGCCGGGTCGGGCAGCACGTCGACCTCGGCGGTGACGCCGGACGCCCGCAGGGCCACCACCGCGAACTGCACGGCCACCCCACAGCTGCGTCCCCCCAGCCTCCCCGCCCGACCGGACGCAGCGCAGGAGCCGAAGGTCCCGGGGTCAGGCGTCGCGGGTGAGCGCCAGCAGGGCGATGTCGTCGGCGCGGTGTGCTCCGGCCAGCTCGGCCAGCAGCCGGTCGCAGAGCTCGTCGGCGCCCACAGCGGCCCAGCGCTCGGCCGCCACCTGCAGCCGGGCCAGGCCGGTGTCCAGGTCGCTGGTGCGGCTCTCCACCAGGCCGTCGGTGTACAGCAGGAGCGTCGCCCCCGGCGGCACGACGCCGCTCCACTCGACGGCGGGCGCCGGTGGTGCCCCGAGCATCCGGCTGGGCGCCACCGGCAGGTACTCGGCGCGGCCGTCGACGATCAGCAGCGGCGGCGGGTGCCCGGCCGAGGCGACGTGCAGCAACCCGGTGGGCAGGTCCAGGGTGGCGAAGAGGGCCGTGGCCATCCGCTGCAGCCCGAGCAGCGGCCAGCTGGCCTGCAGCCGGTCGATGACCGCGGACGGCGCAGGCGCCTCCACCAGCAGGGCCCGGTAGACGCTGCGCAGCTGCCCCATCGTCGCCGCCGCGGTGATGTCGTGCCCCACCACGTCGCCAACCGCGATCGCCACGTGGTCGCCGGGCAACGTGGCGACGTCGTAGAAGTCCCCACCGATCTCCACGCCGGAGGTGGCGGCCAGGTAGCGCACGGCGACGGTCATCCCCGGCACCGCGGGCGGGTGCGGCGGCAGCAGGGTGGCCTGCAGGGTGTGCGAGGTCCGCGACTCCAGCTCGTACCGCTGGGCCTTGGCGAGCACCAGGGACACCTGGTGCGCCAGCTGCTCGACCACCTCGACGTCGGCGGCGGTGAACGCGCCCCGGCGCCGGTCGGCGCTCAGGGTCAGCACGCCCAGCGACCGTCCCTCCGCCACCAGCGGCACGCTGACGATGCTGGCCAGCTCCAGTGCCCGCACCCCCGCCAGCTCCCGGGGATCGCGGACCACCGAGACCAGCCAGGCGTCGTCGGGCGCGGAGAACCACTGGGTGCGTCCCTCGGCCAGCGCCCGCCGGGCCGGGAAGGGCAGCTCCCGGGCCGGTGGCGCCCACTCGAGCAGGTCGTCGACCAGGTGCTGGCGGGCCGGGTCCCCGTGCCGGGCGAGCACCCGCCGGGCCCCGTGCTGGGTGACCAGGTCGAGCATGCAGACGTCGGCCAGCCGCGGCACGGCCAGCTCCGACAGCCGGTCGACCGTCTCCCCCACCCCGGCCGCCGCGGCCATCTGCCGTGCGGCGTGCAGCAGGAAGGCCGAGCGCGCGGCCTGGCGGGTGGTCTCCTCGTGCAGCCGGGCCCGCTCCAGCGCCTGACCGGCCTGGCGGCCCAGCGTCCACAGCAGGTCGACGTCCCCGTCCGAGAGCACGCCGTCCCGGGGCTCGTCGAGGTCGATCAGGTCGTCGGCGCCCGAGCTGCCCTGGCCGAGCAGCAGGACGCCGAGCCGGCGGGTGTCGGCGGACACCGGGACGACGACGAGCGCCTGCAGCTCCGCGCTCTCCAGCGCAGCGGCCAGCTCGGGCCGCCGGCCGTGCAGCCGCTCGTCGGGCACGACGACCCGCAGCCCCTCGGCCAGCTCCAGGGCGATCCGCCCGTCGGCCGCGGTGGCCAGCTGGTCCAGCAGGGCAGCCGGCAGACCGTCGCTGCGGGCCACGACCAGCTCCGACCGCCGCACCACACCGTCGGCGTCGCCGTCGGACCCGGCCGGACCGGGGACGACCAGCAGCAGCGCGGCTCCGCGACTGCGCAGCGCCGAACGCGCCTGCTGGACGACGACACCGGCCACGTCGGCCACCGACGTCGCGCCGGCCAGCTGCACGACGACCTGCTGCAGCGTCCGCGACCGGGCCTCGGAGAGCTCCGCGGCCCGGTGCGCGGTCAGGATCTCCCGCTCGTAGCGCCGCCGGGCGGTGGCCTCGAACAGCGTCGCGCGCACCAGCACCGGCCGACCCTCGGGGTCGCGCAGCTCGACCGCGTTCACCAGGCAGGGCAGCACCGAGCCGTCGTCCCGGACGACGTCCAGGGCGACCTCGCGGACCGCCCCCTGCATCCGCAGCAGCGGGGCCAGGTGGGTGTCGTGGAAGACCTGGCCGCCGACGCTGAGCAGGTCGCGCAGCCGGGTGCGCAGCACCCGCTCGGCGGGGCGGCCCAGCCAGCTGCACAGCGTCTGGTTGACCTTGACGATCGTCCCGTCCGGCAGCGTGGACAGGTAGCCGCAGGGTGCGTTCTCGTAGAGGTCGGCCGGGTCGTCCTCGAGCAGCTGGTCCAGCTGCGCCCGGTCGCCCTCCCCGCGACGACGGTCGGAGCCGGCCGTGCGGGACACCGTCACGTCCAGGCCCGGATGGCGGCCGTGGTCTCCTCCGGTGCGCTCAGGTGCGGGCAGTGCCCGGTCGCGGACAGCTGGGTGAAGGTCGAGCCGGGGATGTGCTCGTGCACGTACCGACCGGCCGTCTCGGGCGCGATCACGTCCTCCGAGCACTGCAGCACCAGGGTGGGGACGTCGACGCCGGGCAGGTCGGCCCGGTTGTCGGAGAGGAAGGAGACCCGGGCGAACTGCCGCGCCACGTCGGGATCGGTGCGGCAGAAGCTGTTGGTCAGCTCGGCGGCCAGCTCGGGCCGGTCCGGGTTGCCCATGATCACCGGCGCGATCGCGGCGGACCAACCCAGGTGGTTGGCGTCCAGGTTGTCCAGCAGGTCCTTGATCTGGGCCCGGGAGAAGCCCCCGACGTAGTCGCCGTCGTCGACGTACCGGGCGCTGGGCCCGACCATCACCAGCGCCCCGAACAGCTCGGGGGCCTGGGCGTGGGCCAGCACCCCGATCATGGCGCTGACCGAGTGCCCGACGAACACCGCGTCGGTCAGCTCCAGGTCGCGCATGACCTCGACGACGTCCGCGGCGTACCCGCGCAGGCTGTTGTACTTCACCGGGTCGTAGGCCGAGAGGTCGGAGTGGCCGAACCCCACGTGGTCGAAGGTGACCACCTGGTGATCCACCTCGAAGTCGGGGGTGATGAACCGCCACATGTTCTGGTCACAGCCATAGCCGTGTGCGAACACCATCGGCCGGCCACCTGGTCGACCGCTCACACGGACGTCGTGCCGCGTGCGGACGCTCATGGGGACGAACCTACGCGACCGGGCTGTTCCGGTACCAGCCTCCGCACCGGTCAGCCGGGCCGGACCGCGGTGAGCACGACCCCACTCGCCGGCCGTGCGGGGATGCGGCTGAGTGAGATCTCCAGGTCCTGGGGCGGCAGGGTGTACGTCAGCCGGGCCAGCCGGACGGCGAGCGCCGACAGCAGCGCGACGGTGATGTCCTCGCCGGGGCAGCGGTGCCCGGTGCGCGGGTCACCGGCCCCCTGCGGGACCAGCTCCCACGGGCCGATCCGCCGGACGGCGGCGCCGGCTCCCTCGCCGTCCAGGAACCGCTCGGGCCGGAATGCGTAGGGCTCGGGGAAGAGCTCAGGATCGTGGTTCTGCCCGAACAGGTCCAGCAGCACCATGGCCCCGGCTGGCACCGTCTCCCCCTCCCACTCGACCGCCCGCGGCGACCGGCCACCGATGAACGGGGCGAACGGGTAGAACCGGCGCACCTCGTGGGCCACGGCCGTGGCGAACGCCGGCTCGCCGGTGCGCAGCCGCTCCCGGATGGCCGGCCAGTGGTGCAGGGCGTGCGCGGTGAAGCCGACGAACCAGCAGACGGCGACGGTCGGCCGGATCACGTTGAGCACCTCGACCGCGGCCACCCGCGGCTCCAGCAGCTCCCCGTCGGAGTCGCGGTGGCCGGCGACGACATCGAGCACCGAGCCCGCGGGCACGCTCCGCCGGCCGCTGCGCACCTCCTCGACGATCCCGGCCAGCCACGCCTCGCGCCGCTGCCGCGCCCGGCGGGCACGCCAGTGCCGAGGGGCACCAGTGGCGAAGCCGTCGACCAGGGTGGTGAGGTCGCGGGCCAGCGCCGGCAGCTCGTCCTCGCTGACCGGCACCGCCGCCCAGTCACAGACCCCGCGGGTGAGCACCTCGGCGGCTGCGTCCATCAGCACGACCTGCGGCTGCTGCGCCCAGCGCTGCGTGGCCTCGTCCCAGGCGGTGGTGACCCGGTCGACCAGGTCGCCGATCCCCTCGCCCATCAGCAGGTCCACGAACATCGCCTTGCGCACCCGGTGGGGCTCGCCGTCGAGGGTGTGCACGGCCCCGTGACCGAACAGCGTGCTGACGACCGGCTCGGGCAACGCACCGCTGCGGCGCACGTTGCGCTCGTCGTAGAGGAAGCGAGCGCCACCGGCCCCCACGAGGCCGAGGGTCGGGCGCACCATCAGCCGGGTGCGCACGGTGTCCCGACCGGCCGCGCGGCGCAGGTCGGGCAGCCAGGCGTAACCCCTGGCCAACATCTGGATCGACTGGTCCAGCCGGGGCATGCGGATCATGGCCTGTGGCGTTCCCACCGGGCCGTCGGGGAAACCGGAGCTCAGCACCCTCCTCGGGCGCCGCCGTCGTCGTGGCCCAGCAACCGCAGCAGCGCGTGCACCTCAGCCGCGGCCCCGCCAGGTCGCCGGGGACTCGTCCGGCAGGGGCTCGCCCCTGGCGGCCCGCGCAGCGGCGTAGGCCGGGTGCCGGAAGCGGGCCATCGGCCCGTCGGCGGCCAGCCCCGGCGGCGCGTGCAGGACGGCGTCGAAGTGCACGGCCGGGTCCGGCGGGTCGGTGGGCCGGAGCAGCGTGACCTGGGCGAACGGCTCGTCCGGGCCGCGGCCGATCGCCGCGCAGAGGGTGATCTGCAGGCCGGGGCCGTGGACGGTGAGCCCCGGACGGTCGGAGGGGATCCCCGACCGCTGCGGGACGGCGGTCAGCCGCACCGGGCCGGCCGCGCTGCCGTAGGCCATGATCGACCCGTAGCTGCTGCCGGCGTCCTGGCGCAGGACCGGGACCCGGCGGCTCCACCGGCCGGTGCCGGTGGAGGAGAGCAGCAGGTCCACCGGGGGGTCCCGCGGCAGTCGCAGCGCGAACCCGAGCAGGTCCGGCAGCGGCCGGGGCAGGCCCGCGCCGCGGGAGAGCCGCACCAGGACGTCGTCGGTGCCGGTGGAGTCCAACCAGGGGACCCCGGTCTCCCGGGGCAGCCCCCAGCGCTCGAGCCGAGCGGAGAAGGTCAGCCCTCGTGGGTGCAGGGGTTTGGCACCACGGGCACGGGCGAGCGCCGCGAGCGGGACGGCGACCGCTCGGCCGGCGATGTCGACGACGGGCAGCATGCCCAGCGGATTACCAGCCGGCGGTCAGGTCACGCCTGGGTTCGGGGCCCTCCGGGCCGGCGCCCCGTTGCGCACGGCCGGCGGGTGGTGTCGATCAGTGCCGGGTGGTGCCGCAGTCGGCGCAGCGCTTCCGGGCGCTGGCGTTCTTGCGTCGGCAGTTCTCGCACGTCCAGAGCGTGCGTTCGATCGTGCGCATGTCCCGTTCCTCTCGCCCGGCCGGTGTCCCCGGCCTCCCCCTGCGGGTGGGTCAGGGGTCTCCCGCCCACCTCCGGATCGACGCTAGGTCGCTCCGGTGACGGGCAGGTGTCCGGCGCGAGACGACTGGACGGCGCGCCGCGGTGGGACGGGACGGGGGTGCTCAGCCGGCCGAACCGCAGCCGCCGGCACCGCAGGCGCAGCCACCGCAACCGGCCGCCGGGGCCGGGGCCGGCCGGCGGGCGACCCGCGCCATGCCGACGGCCCCGGCCAGGTTGGCCAGGCCGAGGGCCCCGACCGTCCCCGCGGCGAGGACGCGCGCCGTGGCCAGCAGGGCGTCGACCCCACCGAGCACGGCGATCGCCACCGCGGCGGCCGCGACCAGCACGGCACCACCGAGGGCCAGCGGACGCCGGTCGGTGGCGGCGACGGCCAGGGCCGGCAGCGCGATGACGCCGGCGGCGACGAACAGCCAGCCGGTCGCCGTCGCCGACAGCAGTGCCATGCCCATGGCGAGGGCCCCGAGCCAGACGCCGCCCGCGCCGACCAGCGCGGCCGCGCGCTCGACGGCACCGGTGCGGGCACGGCGCAGCACCCGCACGCCCTGGACGACGCCGAACAGGCCGACCGCGCCCAGCAGCACCCGCGGACCCACCTCGGACCAGGTCAGCGCCAGGACCGCGAGCGCGAGCAGGACGCCGCCCAGCGCCGCCATCCGCGGCCAGGTGGCCCGGGCCTGCTCCGGGGTGGGTGGGGTGATCGGGGAGCTCCCGGCCTGCCGGCCGGCGGTCACGGCGTTCGTCACGCCGCCATTCTCCCTCACCGACCGGGATCCGTCCCGTACGGACCGGCACCCCCGGTCCCGCACGCGCTCCCCCGGCGGTCGACCGCGTGTTGTGCCACGCTGATCGCCGCTTGCGACAGGCGATCGCCGAGCACACGGCGACACAGGAGGAACGGTCATGGGCACCTCGGGAACCGCGGCGAGCGCCGACCGGGCAGGCAACAGCGACGCGCTGGAGAACCTGGCGCGGGTGGGGCTGATCGCCTACGGCGTCGTCCACCTGCTGCTGGCCTGGCTGTCGCTGCAACTGGCCTGGGGCGGCGGTGGCGGCTCGGCCGACCAGTCGGGCGCGATGGCCACGCTGGCGGCCCAGCCGTTCGGGAAGCCGCTGCTGTGGGTGCTGGCCCTGGGCCTGCTCTCGCTGGCCGTCTGGCAGCTGGCCGAGGTGCTGCGTCACCGGGCCGGCCTGCAGGCCTCCGGCGATGCGCGGAAGGACGCGCTCGCCACGATCGCCAAGGCGATCGCCAAGACCGTCATCTACCTGGTCCTGGCCTACACCGCGATCCGGTTCGCCACCGGTGGAGGGCAGTCCAGCTCGGGGCAGGAGGAGCAGACGGTCGCCGGGGTCCTCGGCTGGCCCGGTGGCCGCTACCTCGTCGGAGCTGCGGCACTCGCGCTGCTCGGGGTGGGTGCCTACCTGGTGCACAAGGGCGTCACCAAGCGGTTCCTCAAGGAGATCGAGACCGCCGAGGCCTCGGCGACCCAGCGCCGGCTGATCGAGCGGCTGGGCCAGGTGGGCTACCCGGCGAAGGGGGGCGCCCTGGCGGTCGTCGGTGGCCTCCTCGGCTGGGCCGCGATCACCTTCGACTCCGACAAGGCCGGCGGGCTCGACGACGCGATGCAGACCATCCTGTCGGCGCCGTTCGGTCAGGCCCTCCTCACCCTGGTCGCCCTCGGCATCGCCGCGTTCGGCGTCTTCTGCCTCTTCCGCGCCCGGTTCCCCGAGCGCACCTGACCGGCGCGGGTCGAGCTGCTCGGGCACCATCACCGTGGTGAACGTCGTCCCGCAGCGGGTGCACGACGCCGTGGCCCGCGCCCGGGAGGTCACCGATCACCCCGTCCTCGAGCACCTGGCCCGGGTCGGGCTGGTCGCGTACGGCGTGCTGCACCTGCTCATCGGCTGGCTGGCCTTCCGGATCGCCTGGTTCGTGGAGCCCGGCACCGAGGACGCCGACCAGACCGGGGCGCTGCAGGCGGTCTCCGAGTCCCCCGGCGGCCGGGTGCTGCTGTGGGGCATCGGGCTGGGCCTGTTCGCCCTGGCGCTCTGGCAGGCCGGCGAGGTGCTGCGGTGGTGGACCGGGCTGCTCCGTCCGGAGCGCCGGCTGCGCACCGGCGTCGTCTGCGCCAAGTGCGCGGCGAAGGCCGTCGTGTACGCGGTGCTGGGGCTCACGGCCCTGTTCTTCGCCGTCGGCGCCGGCTACCAGGCCGACGAGCGGTTCCAGGCGATGGCCGACGACGCACTGGAGATCCCCGGCGGATCGACGCTGGTGGTCGCCGTCGGGCTCGGCGTCGCCGCCGTCGGCCTGTACGTGCTCGTCCGCGGGGTGACCGGGAAGTTCATGCGGGACGTCGACCTCGACTCGGCCCCCGACCGATGGGAACCACTGATCGAGCGGCTGGGCTCGTTCGGCTACGTGGCGAAGGGCATCGCCTTCACCGTCTCCGGCGGTCTGCTGGTGTACGCGGCGGCGACCCGGGACGTGTCGACGGCGACCG
>NZ_JAAKGN010000073.1:0-21511 GCF_011039295.1 Modestobacter sp. KNN46-3
GAGCGCGACGGTGGGCTGGTGCTGCGGATCATCCCGACCGGGGAGGTCGCCCTGTCCACCGGCGCGACGGTGGAGGAGCTGGAGCTGCACCCGGTCGAGCAGGGCCTGTACGCCACCCGGGCGCCGGGTGAGGAGACCTGGATGGCGGCCGTCTTCTACTCGCTGCCCGACGGCAGCGAGTACCTGCACTACGGCGCCCGCGCGCAACCGCGGAAGGCCTGATGCCCGCACCGGTCGCCGACCTCGTCCTGACCGGCGCCCGGGTCATCGACCCCGAGACCGGCCTGGACGGGGTGCGGGCGGTGGGGATCACCGGCGGTGCGATCACCTCGGTCGGCGAGGTGGCGCCGCCGGCCCGGGAGGTGTGGGACGTCGCCGGGCAGGTGCTGGCGCCCGGCTTCATCGACCTGCACAGCCACGCGCAGAGCACCACCGGGCTACGGCTGCAGGCCCTCGACGGCGTGACCACCGCGCTGGAGCTGGAGGCCGGGGTGCTGCCGGTCGCCGGCGCCTACGCCCGGGCCGAGGCGGAGGGCCGGCCGGTGAACTTCGGGTTCTCCGCGTCCTGGACCGACGCCCGGATGCACGTGCTCGACGGGGTGCCGTTGGTGGCCGACGCCTCGCTGGACCTCTTCGCCACCCACCAGTCGCTGCCGAACTGGCGCGGCCCGGCGAGCGACCGGGACGTCGGCCGCATCCTGGACCTGCTGGCGGACGCCGTCGGCGAGGGCGCGCTGGGCATCGGGGTGCTCGTCGGTTACGCCCCGGACAGCGGGCGGGCCGAGTACTTCCGGCTGGCCGGTCTCGCCGCCCGACTGGGCGTGCCGACGTTCACCCGCACCCGGTACATCTCGACCGCCGAGCCGGGCACCTCGCTGGAGGGCGCGCTGGAGGTGATCGCCGCCGCGGCCGGTACCGGCGCGCACATGCACATGTGCCACGTGAACAGCACCTCCACCCGGATGATCGACGAGGTCGCCGGCGCGATCGACGCCGCCCGGGTGGGCGGCGTCAGCGTCAGCACCGAGGCCTATCCCTACGGCGCCGGCTCCACGGTCATCGGCGCGGCGTTCCTCGCCCCCGAGCAGCTGCCCCGGCTGGGGATCGGCCCGCGGCAGCTGACCTACCTGCCCACCGGGGAGCGGGTCGCCGACGACCGCCGGCTGGCCGAGCTGCGCGCGACCGACCCCGGCGGCGGCGTCGTGGTGCACTTCCTCGACGAGGAGGACCCGGCCGACCTCGCCGTCCTGGAGCGGTCGTTCACCCTGGCCGACACCGCGATCGCCACCGACGCGATGCCCTTGGTCGCCTCAGGCGGGAAGCCCCTGGTCGCCTCCGGCGGGGCCGCAGCGCCGGACACCTGGCCACCGCCTCCCGGACTGGTCACCCACCCCCGCTCGGCCGGTTCCTACGCGCGCACGCTGCGCTGGCTGGTGCGCGAACGAGGTCTGCTCAGCCTGACCGAGGCACTGCGCCGCTCGTCGCTGCTGCCGGCACAGATCCTGGAGGGCGCCGTCCCGGCGATGCGCCGCAAGGGCCGGGTGCAGGTCGGCGCCGACGCCGACCTCGTCGTCTTCGACCCGGACACGGTCACCGACCACGCGACCTACACCCAGGTCGCGCCGTCCAGCGGCTTCCGGCACGTGCTGGTCGCCGGGACGCCGGTGGTCCGCGACGGGGAGCTGCGCACCGACGTGCTGCCCGGCCGGGCGGTCCGGTCGGGAACAGTCTGAGCGGTCCGGCCGGTCACGGAACGGCCGCAGTGGACCCGCGCGGCGGCTGACCGGGTCCCGGCCGGGTACCCCGTCGCGGTGTTCCGCCTCCGTGCCGCCCTCGTCGCCGTCCTCGCCGTGCTGCTCGGCAGCACCGGCTGCGTCGTCACCTCCTCCTCCTCGGGGTCCGGCGCCCTGGTCGACTCCGCCCCGGCGCCACAGTCCGCGCCGGCCGGTGACGGGGATGCACCGGCCGAGGAGCAGATCGCCCGCGCCGTCTTCGACCGGGTGAACGCCGAGCGGGAGGCCCGCGGGCTGGAGCCGGTGGCCTGGAACGACGCGCTGGCCACGGTCGCCCGCGACTGGAGCGCGGAGATGGCCGACACCGGGGAGTTCGTGCACCAGGACATCCGGGAGGTCCTGCAGGGCGATGAGCTGGCCGGGTTCGAGTCGGTGGGCGAGAACATCTTCTCCGCGACCGGCCCGGTGCCGGCCGGGACGATCCACGCCGGCTGGATGCGCTCGGACGGCCACCGGGCCAACGTGCTCAACCCCGGCTGGGACCGGCTCGGGGTGGGCGTCTTCTGCGCCGCGGACGGCTCGGTGTGGGCGACCCAGGAGTTCGGTAGGACTGCAGGTGCCGACCGACCGGCGGTCGCCAGCAGCACGCCGCCGGTCGAGCCGATCACCCGCCCGGCCGACGACGGCCCCACCTGCTGACGGCGGCCCACGCCCGGGGATTGCCCGACGCCTCCGGTCGGGTAGGCCCGCCCCGATGACCTCCGCCCTCTCCGTGCCGCAGCTCCCTCGCGCGCTCACCCGGACCCGCGGTCGGCTGGTACGGACCCGCGACCGGCTCCCGCGGCTGGCGGGGGCGGTTGCTCGGGCTGGTGTTGATCGCGGTCCTGCCGGTGGTCGTGTCCTCCGCGCTGGCCAGCGGCGGCCACCGGGTGTCCCCCAAGTGCTTCGCCGACTCCTCCGAGCGGTACGGGACCACGTCGCTGGCCACCGTCCTCCTCCTGGGACGCTGACTGCTGCTGGCCAACGCGGTGCTGCTGGTCAGGCACCGGGTCATGCTGCGTCGGGCGCCGCACCGACAGCAGTCCGAGGAGACGTGATCATGCGGGGCACGGGACACAGGAGCAGACGATGATCCGCCGGGCCAGGGCCAACGGCCGCCGAGACCGCCACCTGGACGGCGGCCCTCCTGCCGACGACCAGCACCCCGACCGGCCCGCCAGCACGGAGCCCTCCTCCGTCCCCGAGCCCCCTCGGCCTGCCGTCGCGGCACCCGTCCAGCCGAGCGTGATGCCGGCCTGGGCGCTGCGGACGATGGCCCTGGGCGGGGCCACGCTGGCGCTCGCGGCCGTCGTCTGGCTGGTCTTCTGGCTGCTCTTCCGGCTGCCCATGCTGACCTTCGCGGTGGCGGTCGCGGTCCTGCTGACCGCGCTGAGCGCCCCGGTCGCCGGTCGGCTGCGCCGGGTGGGCGTGCCCGGCGGTCTGGCGGCGCTGGCCGCCGTCCTGCTGCTGCTGGGTGTGCTGGTCGGCATCGGCTTCCTGATCGGTTTCCGGGCCGCCGCGACCCTGCAGGACCTGACCCGGCCACTGGCGGCCGGGATCGACCGGATCCGCGTCTGGCTGATCGAGGGTCCGCTGCAGTTGGACGCGCAGCAGGTCGCCGACGTCCGCAACGACATCGTCACCCGGCTGTACGAGGCCACCCCGAGCCCGGGTGCCGGGGCCCAGCTGGGCCTGTTCGCACTGGGCGGGCTGGTGCTGATCGTCTTCCTGGTGTTCTTCCTGCTCAAGGACGGAGCCGGGATGTGGGCCTGGCTGCTCGCCCGGGTGCCCGACCGGAGCCGGGCGCGGGTCGACGGCGCCGGCCTCGCGGCCTGGGACACGCTGGCCGGCTACGTCCGCGGCGTGATCGTGGTGGCCCTGATCGACGCCGTCGGCATCGGCTTCGCCCTGCTCGTCCTGGGCGTGCCGTTGTGGCTGTCGCTGACCCTGCTCACCTTCATCGGCGCGTTCGTCCCGATCGTCGGTGCGACCGTCAGCGGCGCGGTGGCCGTGCTGGTCACCCTGGTCACCAACGGGGTGACCGATGCGGTCGTCGTGCTGGTCGTCGTGCTGGTGGTCCAGCAAGTCGAGGGCAACGTGCTGCAGCCGCTGATCATGGGCCGGGCGGTCCGGCTGCACCCGGTCGTCATCCTGCTGGGGGTCACCGCCGGGGGCCTGGTCGCCGGCGTGCCGGGTGCCCTGCTGGCCGTGCCGCTGCTCGCGGTGGTCTACCGCGTCGTGGAGCACCTGCGGACCCACCCCGCCTCCGACGAGCCGCTCGACGGGGCCCACCCGCTGCCGGCTGCGGCTCCCCCGGCCTGACCCGGCGGTCACCCTCGGGCTCAGTCGAGGGCCGTCGTCCCGCCCAGCTGCACCTGGTCCGCGGCGATGGCGATCTGCCCGGCCTCCCCGGCGAAGAAGGCGTCCGGGTCGTCGAAGACCACGGCAGCGGCGATCCCGAAGTCCCGCTCGAAGGTCTCCGGGTCCACCGTCGTCGCCGTGCCGGAGACCCGGACCACGTCCTGCACCGCCAGTGGCTGGACCGGGGTCGCCGACACCACCGCCACGGCGCGCCCGGAACCGGTGGAGACGCGGAACGCGGTGCCGATGTCGGTGGTGGCGATGAGGCCGACGACCTCGGCCCGCACGGACACGTCCTCGCCCTCGGTGAACTGCGGGGTCGGCTCCACGGGCGGCTCGGTCGGGTCGCTCTCGTCGGGCTCGGCCGTCGGCTCGGCGGTGGGCTCGGACTCCAGCGCCTCGACCCGCCGCTCCAGCGCGTCGAGCTCGTCCCGGACGTCCTGGAGGTCCTCGGCCGTGACCTCGGGCTCCACCGGCGCAGGGTCCTGCCCGCAACCGACGAGGCCCGTCGTGACGACGAGGAGCACGCCGAGCGGGAGCGCCCGACGGCGCCAGCCGGCAGCCGGTCCTCGCAGCCGACGGTGGTCCCTGGTCATCTCGCTCCTTCGCTCGTCAGCGGCTGGCCGGGGGGTCTACGCCCGGTTGGCGGCCCGTCCCCGAGGGCCTACCCGGTCGGGGCAGCAGGTAGGCCGCCAACGTAGACGGCAGCGGTCGGGCCGGACCCCTCCGGCACCCGCCGACCGACCGCAACCCCGGGGCATGGCGCGAGGTGGCCGGGGGCCGGTCAGCGCAGGTCCCGCCGCATGACCAGACGTGGCATCCCGCTCGCCACGGCATCGGTGGTGCCGACCACGCGGAAGCCGGCTCGCTCGAACATCGACCGGGTCCCGACGAACGACATCGTCAGGTCCATGCGTCCCGGGGGGTCGACCGGGTGCGCCTCGACTGCCGGCGCGCCATGTGCAGCCGCGAAGGCGACCGCTCCCTCGATCAGCGGAGCTGTCACACCCTGTCGGCGATGGCCCGAACGGACCACGACGCAGACGATGCTCCACACCGGCAGGTCGTCGACCGGCCGGATGAGACGCGAGCCGGCCAGTCGGGTGATCTCCGCGCGCGAGCCGATGTTGCACCAACCCACCGGTTCACCGTCCCGGTAGGTGACCACCCCCGGAGGATGTTCGCGCTCGCACAACCGTCGCATGGCCTGCTCACGGCTCCCACCACCGAGCTCGTCGATCTCGGCGGCACGCAGCCGGTGGGACAGGCACCAGCAGTGGTTGGCGCGGCGGGTGCGGTTGACGACGTCAGCGAAGTCCTCGAAACGGTCCGGGGTCACGGGGTGCGTCTCCCAGGTCATGGACGCACTCCACCACGACCTGCCGACGATCCGCGCCGCCGTCTCCCGCCGGAGCCGTGCCGGCAGCTCAGCCACGGGCTCCGACCGCAGGATGCGTCGTGCCGCCTGCGTCAGCTGTCAGCGGCCGTCCAGATGTCCGTCCGACGGTCAGGGCAGTGTGTAGGCGGCTGGACGGATCTCCAGCCTGCCGTCGGTCGGGTCCTCGGAGAACAGCAGGGCCCCTGACTGCCGGCTGCTCGGGGCGAGGTAGGAGAACGTGGCGGTCGCCTGCTGGACCTCGCTGCCGTCGCGGGTGAGCACCCCGGTCACCTCGACCTGCTCGGCGGTCTGACCGCCCTCGTTGACCACCTCCACGGGCACTGCCCATCCGCCCTCGACCTGCTGGGCCGCCGCCGCCGTGACCGACAGCTGGGGACCGCCGTCGCGCACGACGGCCTGGTGGACGAGGAAGGCGAGGACCAGGAGGACCACCACCACCCCGAGGGCGCCGAGCAGGTACTCGCCGCGGCTGGTGTCGCCGTCGGGGGTCCCGGTCTCGTCCCGGTCATCGGCGTCGCTCACGTCGTCCTCACAGGATGAGCCGGGCGGCCGCCGCGCCCAGGCTCGCCGGCAGCGCCAGGACGACGGCCTCGGTGACGACCATGGCCGGACCCACCCCGTCGAACCGGCCGAAGGTCCACAGCAGGTAGGCCGACACGACCAGCGCGATGACGTAGCCGACGACGGTCAGGGTGAGGAATGAGCGCAGCACCCCGCCGACGGCCGGCTCCTGTCCTCGGAACCCGACCGAGTACACGAAGCCGTGCATCAGGACCAGGCACAGGACGACGAGGGCGACGGGGTGCCAGGCGCCCATCTTCGCCGCGAGCAGCACGACCTCCTCCGTGGGCGCGATGTTGGCCGCGAAGACGACCGCACCCGCCGCCATCAGCAGCAACTCGCCGCCGTAGGTGGTGGTCGGGACCCGCCGGCCGCCGACGCCCAGTTGGCTGCGCGCGAACGACGCGCCGACGGCGGCCGGGAGCATCTCCAAGCTGATGATCGACAAGGAGTCCTGCCAGCCCTGCACGGGCCTGATCACCGCGAGCACCCCGAGGACCAGCGCCGTCGCCACCGCGGCCATCACGAACGCCACTCCCGCGTCGGCCAGGTAGCCGGGCCAGCCGACCCCGGGCATCCCGGCGCCGAAGTGCTGGGAGAGGAAGACGACGAGCAGCACGGTCGCCGCCATGAGCAGGCCGAGGCGGTACCTCGGGATGGACAGGCCCAGCTGCCAGATCTCCATGGTCATCAGCAGGGGGAGGGCGAACAGCAGCGCACCGCCGAACGCTCGCCCGCTGCTCTGGGCGAGCAGGTGCCCGCCCTCGGTCCGGGGTGGCGCCGCCTGGTCGCCCCGATCCGCCACCCGGCCAACCTAGAGGGCGACACCCAGGACGCGACCTGGGGGGACGGCCGCGCTGTGCCCGGAGACGGCAAGGCCCCGCACGGATCACTCCGTGCGGGGCCTCACTCGATCGAACCGGCCCGGGCACCCCCGGTGAGGGGGCTGCCCGGGTCAGGGGTCAGCTGCAGCCGCTGGTGGAGCCGCAGCCCTCGCAGACATAGCAGCTGCCGGCGGGGCGCATCTTCGTGCCGCAGGTCATGCACAGCGGCGCGTCGGTGGCGGTGCCGGTGACCAGCTCGAGCAGCTCGGCCGAGGAGTGGGCCTCCTTGATCGAGGTCGGGCCGGCCGGGGTGACCTTCTCCTCCACCTTGGCGGTCTCGATCGGCGCGGAGCCGCGCAGCTGCTCCAGGTCGACGTCGTCCTCCTCGACCGCCGGGGTCGAGGCCGAGGTGCCGTAGGAGCCGGCGACCTGGGCCGAGCGCTCCTCGGCGGTGAAGATGCCCAGGTTGGCGCGCTTCTCCACCGGCAGGTGGTCCAGCGCCAGGCGACGGAAGATGTAGTCCATCACCGACTGGGCGATCCGGATGTCCGGGTCGTCGGTCATGCCGGCCGGCTCGAACCGCATGTTGGTGAACTTCTGGATGTAGGTCTCCAGCGGCACCCCGTGCTGCAGGGCCAGGGAGATCCCGATCGAGAAGGCGTCCATCACGCCGGCCAGGGTCGAGCCCTGCTTGCCGAGCTTGAGGAAGACCTCACCCAGGCTGCCGTCCTCGTACATCCCGGCGGTCATGTAGCCCTCGGCACCGGCGACGCTGAACGACGTGGTGACGCTGGTCCGCTTCTTCGGCAGCCGCTTGCGCACCGGGTGCGCCAGCGCGGTGGCCGGGGCGGCCTCCGCGATCGGAGCCTCGTCCTTGGTGCCGTCGTTCTTGCCCTTGCCACCGGACAGCGGCTGACCGACCTTGCAGTTGTCGCGGTAGATGGCCAGCGCCTTGATGCCCATCTTCCAGCCCTGGAAGTAGATGTCCGCGACCTCCTCGACGGTCGCCGACTCCGGCATGTTCACCGTCTTGCTGATCGCGCCGGAGATGAACGGCTGCACCGCGGCCATCATGCGCACGTGGCCCATCGGGGAGATGGACCGCTCGCCCATCGCGCAGTCGAACACCTCGTAGTGCTCCGGGCGCAGGCTCGGGGCGTCGACGACGTGGCCGTGCTCGGCGATGTACTCGACGATCGCCTCGACCTGCTCGTCCTGGTAGCCCAGGCTCTTCAGCGCCCGCGGCACCGTCTGGTTGACGATCTGCATGGAGCCGCCGCCGACCAGCTTCTTGAACTTGACCAGCGAGAAGTCCGGCTCGATGCCGGTCGTGTCGCAGTCCATCATGAAGCCGATCGTGCCGGTGGGGGCCAGCACGGAGGCCTGCGCGTTGCGCCAGCCGTTCTCGGTGCCGATCGCCAGGCACTCCTGCCACTCGGCGGTCGCGGCCTTGAGCACGTCGGCATCGTCGGCGCCGACCGGGCGGATCGCGTCGTTGGCGGCAGCGTGCTTGCGCATGACCCGGGCATGGGCGTCGGCGTTGCGGGCGTAGCCGTCGTAGGCACCGACGACCCCGGCCAGCTCGGCCGAGCGACGGTAGGCGGTACCGGTCATCAGCGAGGTGATGGCGGCGGCCAGCGACTGCCCGCCGCGGGAGTCGTAGGCGTGACCGGTGGCCATGAGCATCGCGCCGAGGTTGGCGTAGCCGATGCCCAGCTGGCGGTAGGCCCGGGTGGTCTCACCGATCGGGGCGGTCGGGAAGTCGGCGAAGCAGATCGAGATGTCCATCGCGGTGATGATCAGCTCGACGGCCTTCACGAAGTTCTTGGAGTCGAACGTGCCGTCGTCCTTGAGGAACTTCATGAGGTTCAGCGACGCCAGGTTGCACGAGCTGTTGTCGAGGCTCATGTACTCCGAGCACGGGTTCGAGGCGTTGATCCGCCCCGTCTCGGGGTTGGTGTGCCAGTCGTTGATGGTGTCGTCGTACTGGATGCCCGGGTCAGCACACTCCCAGGCCGCCTTGGTGACCTTGCCGAACAGCTCACGGGCGTCGACGGTCTCGATCACCGAGCCGTCGCCGCGGGCCCGCAGCCCGAAGTCGGTGCCCTCCTCGACCGCGCGCATGAACTCGTCGTTGACCCGGACGGAGTTGTTGGCGTTCTGGTACTGGACGCTGGTGATGTCCTTGCCGCCCAGGTCCATGTCGTACCCGGCGTCCCGCAGCGCGCGGATCTTGTCCTCCTCGCGCGCCTTGGTCTCGATGAACTCCTCGATGTCGGGGTGGTCGATGTCGAGGACGACCATCTTCGCCGCGCGGCGGGTGGCGCCACCGGACTTGATCGTGCCCGCGGAGGCGTCGGCCCCGCGCATGAAGGAGACCGGCCCGGAGGCCGTGCCGCCGGAGGAGAGCAGCTCCTTGGAGGAGCGGATGCGGGAGAGGTTGAGCCCGGCGCCGGAGCCGCCCTTGAAGATCAGGCCCTCTTCCCGGTACCAGTTCAGGATCGAGTCCATCGTGTCGTCGACGGCCAGGATGAAGCAGGCGCTGACCTGCTGCGGGGAGGCCGTGCCCACGTTGAACCAGACGGGCGAGTTGAAGCTGAACACCTGGTGCAGCAGCATCCAGGTCAGCTCGTGCTCGAAGACCTCGGCGTCGCCCTCGCTGGCGAAGTAGTCGTGCTCACGCCCGGCCGCGCCGTAGGTCAGGACGACCCGGTCGATGAGCTGCCGCAGGCTCGTCTCGCGCTGGGAGCTGCCGACCGCGCCCCGGAAGTACTTGGTGGTGACGATGTTGGTGGCGTTGATGCTCCACTCGGCCGGGAACTCGACCCCGCGCTGCTCGAAGTTGATCGAGCCGTCCCGCCAGTTGGTCATGACGACGTCGCGGCGCTCCCACACGACCTCGTCGTAGGGGTGCACCCCCGCGGTGGTGAACACGCGCTTGACCTTCAGGCCCTTCCCCCGGCTGGGGGCCTTGGCGGTGCGGCGGTTCCGGCTGGTGGTGAGGCGGTCGGCTGTCTCGGTCATCGTGCGAGGGCTCCCTGGGTCGGACTGGTGCGGTGGTGCGGGCGGAGCGGCTGGGGAAGCCGGCGGGTGCCGGAGCCGGGTCGTGCGGTCTCCTCGTCGAGACCTGTCTAGCGGAGGGGTCGGACAGTTCTCATGGGCCGGTGTCGGCCGGTCGCGGCCGCTCGGTGGCTCGCCGGCGGGTGGCGGTCCCGGTCGCGGGGCTCTCGGTCGCGGAGGTCTCCTGGTCGCCGTCGACGGCGTCGCGCTCGACGGCTGGCGCGTCACCGGCACGGGGAGTGCTCCGGGCCGGTGCGGCGCGCAGCTCGGCGATCTCCTTCTCGAAGTCGGCGACCGAGGAGAAGCTGCGGTAGACGCTGGCGAAGCGGAGGTAGGCGACCTCGTCGAGGTCGCGCAGCGGACCGAGGATGGCCAGACCGACCTCGTGGCTGGGGATCTCGGCGCAGCCGGTGGCCCGCACCGCGTCCTCGACCTGCTGGGCCAGCAGGGCCAGCTGGTGCTCGTCGACCGGCCGCCCTTGGCAGGCCCGCCGCACCCCGGCGACGACCTTGCCGCGGGCGAAGGGCTCGCTCACGCCGCTGCGCTTGACGACGGCGAGGACGGCCTCCTCCACGGTGGTGAAGCGGCGGCCGCAGCCCGGGCAGGAGCGTCGACGGCGGGTGGTCGCCCCCTCGTCGGTCTCCCGCGAGTCGATGACCCGGCTGTCGGGGTTGTGGCAGAAGGGACAGCGCATGTCGATCTCCTCCTTCCCGAGGTGTCGCGCGAGGTCTCGCCGCGGCGTCGTGACACCGTGACCGGGCCCTGACCCGATGGCCGTGCTGTGGACTGCGCCGGGGACATCCGGTGGATGCGCCGGGGACAACGTGTGGAACGGCTGTGGATGGCTTACAGCTCTGTAACTACTAGATGTTGTGGTGGAACCGTACGACCACCCCTACAGGTGTGCAAGCCCTGGCGAGCGTGTCGTCTTCCGCATCTGACCCGGGCGCCCCTCGGAGCCCCTCCCGCCACAACCACCAGGGCCTCTGACGGGCCCTTCACACCGGGGCGTGCCCCAGCGCGCCGCCGGTCAGGGCAGCTCGAGCACCTGGCCGGGCACGAGGTCGACGTCGGAGAGCCCGTTCACGTCGAGGAGCGCGTCGACGACGGCACGCCGGTCCTCCTCCGGGGCGATCTCGCCGGCGATCGACCACAGGGTGTCCCCGGACTGGACGACGACCGTCGTCGAACCGGCCAGCTCCAGGCCGCCGCCGGGGCCGCCGGACTCGGCGGCGAACGTCACCGCGGCGACGGACACCCCGAAGGCGATGGACAGCCCGGCGACCACTCGCCGCCCGCGCCGGGTCAGCCGCAACGGCGCTTGCGCACCGGGGGCGACGGCACCGCCGACCGCTCCCGTGCGCCTCGCGCAGCCCGCGCCGCCCACCCCAGCCCCGCCCGCGACGCCGACCAGTCGACCAGGGCGCACGTCGGGCTGCCCGGCGCCTCGCCGGCCCGCCGCCGGACGAGCCACCCGGGGCAGGGGTGCAGGCTGACCGTGCACCACGGACCGGGGCGAGCGCGCCACCTGACGCGCCCCCGGGAACGGGAGCACGACCGCCATCGAGGCCGGGGCGGCCACGGGGAGCTCGAGCTGCGGACTGGCCATCGGGGTGCTCCAGGGGTCTCGCGGTACCGGGTTGTCGAACAGACGTTCGAACGGAACGTCTGGGCGATGTCTACCGCACGCCACCGACAGGAACACGCCGACACGGCGACTTCTTCGAACACCTGTTTGAACGGAGCGGCCGGAGGCGATACGGTTCCGAGGCGATCGAGGACGGCGTCCGCGGTCCCGGCTCGCCGTGGCGACACGGCCGTCGGTACGGCAGGGCGCCACCGGGGACTGCTGCCGAGGCAGCCGGACGAGGAGGACACATGGCGGTCGACGGCCCGAAGGCGCGCGGCGGCAAGAGCCCTTCGCGGCGTGGAGCGTCCGGCACGGCATCAGCCGACGGCGCAGCGCCCACCGCTGCGGCGGGAGCGGGTGCGGCGGTGCGGGAGTTCCCCGACCGGGCCGCCGACGGCGACGGCCTGACCCAGCGGCAGCGCCGGGTGCTCGAGGTCATCCGTGACTCGATCGAGCGTCGCGGCTACCCGCCCTCGGTCCGCGAGATCGGCGAGGCGGTCGGCCTCTCCTCCGCCTCGTCCGTGGCCCACCAGTTGTCGGTGCTGCAGCGCAAGGGCTGGCTGCGCCGTGACCCGAACCGGCCGCGCGCACTCGACGTGCGCCTCCCCGGCGACGGCACCGCGACGACGACGAACGAGACCGCGGCCGAGGCACTGGCCGGGTCCGGCGCAGCCAGTGGCGTCGACGACGCCTCCGCCCCCCGACCCACGTACGTGCCCCTCGTCGGCCGGATCGCCGCCGGTGGTCCGGTCCTGGCCGAGCAGGCGGTCGAAGACGTCTTCCCCCTCCCCCGCGAGCTGGTCGGCGAGGGCACCCTGTTCATGCTGAAGGTCGCGGGCGACTCGATGGTCGACGCGGCGATCTGCGACGGCGACTGGGTCGTCGTCCGGCAGCAGCCGACCGCGGAGAACGGCGAGATCGTCGCCGCGATGATCGACGGCGAGGCGACGGTGAAGACCTACAAGCGGCGCGACGGGCACGTGTGGCTGATGCCACACAACGCCGCGTACGAGCCCATCCCGGGCGACGACGCGACGGTCCTCGGCCGGGTCGTCACCGTGCTCCGCCGGGTCTGACCTCGGGCAGCGGCGCCGGGCTCGTGCTCAGGCCGGGCGCCGCCGGAGCTTGCCGCCGACCCACACGAGCACGGTGGCCACGGCCGCGGCGACGAGACCGGCGGTCAGCGGCTCGACCCCACCGGCGGTCGCCAGCGACCCGGCGGCAGCCTCGGTGGGCTCCGCCGGGGCCGCCCCCGTCAGGTCACCGGTGGCCGACACCTGGGTGACCACCGCAGGGAGCCCCTCGCCGGCGACGAGCAGGTCCCGGTCGTTCGCCGCGAAGGCGATGGCCTCACCCTGCGGAGCCTCCGGCAACGGCACCCGCACCGGGGGCCCGGCCAACGCACCGGCGACGTCCGAGCCGCTCAGCGGCCAGACATAGGCGTCGGTGTAGGTCCGCAGGGCGATCCGCGAGCCGTCCGCGGACACGGCGCCACCGGTGACCAGCAACTGGCCGGCCCGACCCACCGGGCCGCCCGGGGTGCCGGTCAACGTGAACCCGAGCGCCGCCACCTCGCTCATCGGCACGGTGGCTCCGTCGGCGAGGGGCGCATCGGGGCGGTACACGGAGCTCGCGCCCAGCACCTCCTTGGTCACCAGGTACGGGGTGCCGTCGGGCGCGAGCAGGAGCGCCTCCGCGTCGTGCGCACCGTCGGGGTAGGTGAGCCTGGTCAGCACGGTGGTCCCGTCGGGGCGCAGACCGATCAGCGCCACCGTCTCCCGGCTCTGCGCGTTGTCCCCGATGTCGGCGAGCCAGATGGTCCCGTCAGCGGCGAGGGCGAGGTCCTCGGGGTCGTACGGGTCGACCTCCGCCGTGCGCACCTCCCCCACCGCACAGGCCCCGTCGAGCACCAGCACCTCGGCGCGGTCGCCGCCGTCGTTCATCGCGAGCATCGACTCCCCGGCGCTGGCCAGGCCGGAGAGCTCCGGGAGCCGCGGGTCGGTGATCTCGCACCGGGTGGTCGGCTCGCCGTACGGGGCGGCCACGTCGTCGGCGGCCGCCGACCCGGTGGGCAGCAGCGCGACCAGCAGGCCGACGGGCGCACAGAGGACCGCGCCGGCCGTCCTGCGGCGGGGGGCGCGGCTACGCCTGGGGTCGGCCGACTCTGGCACGAACCCAGCGTGACATCGCGACAGCGTCGAGTGCGTGAACCACGCCCAACAGCAGCAGTCCGACCGAGAGCCCGACCACCGCATCGGTGACCCAGTGGAAGTCCAGCGCCACCATGGCCACACCCGTCGCCACCGGCCCCAGCACGCCGAGCAGCCAGGTGGCCCGCTGCACGCCCGCGGGCAGGCCGAACTCGACGGCCTGCCACCGGGCCACCCCCCACATGAGGACGGCGTTCGCCACGTGCCCCGAGGGGTAGCTGGCCCCGTCCGCGTGGAAGAACGACCCGGGGAAGGCCGGGGCCGTGCGACCGGTGCCCCACTTGAACGCGTAGACCACGGTGGTGAGCAGGGCCAACGCGACGACCACGCGGACGAGCGGCACCAGCGTCCGCTGGCGCACGGCCAGCCAACCGACCAGCCCGGCCAGCACGACCAGGATCGTCACCCGCCCGCCGATCTGGGTGACGACCCAGATCGGCCAGTAGGCCCACGAGTCCCGCAGCGCCCACACACTGGTCACCTCGGAGACCCGCAGGTCCATCCGTTCCAGCCACCCGCGGCTGAGCAGGTTGACGGTGACCCCGACGGTGACGAGGGCGGCGAGGAGGAGCAGCCACCACGGCGGCCGACCCACCCCCACCACCGGTGCGACCGGTCGATCGGCAGCGGTCGCCGTCCGGTCCACCGATCCCCTGGTCACCGCGTCACGGTACCGGGGCCGTGACCTGCTCGTGATCCGCCGGGCTGTCCGCTGGCCCCGCTGCAGGAGCCCGGCACGAGCGTGCGAGCGGCAGCGGGGCCCTCGGTCAGTCCTCGGTGGCCGGCGCGGCGAAACCGTCGAGCTGGGCCGCCAGGCCGGCGTCGACGCGCGCGGTCAGCCGGGTCCCGGCGGCCTCGTGCGCCTCCTCGACGACCTCGCCGTCCCGGTGCACCCGGGCGACCAGGTCGCCCCGGTCGTAGGGCACGAGCACCTCGACGTCGATGTGCGGGTGCGGGAGCCGCTGGGCGATCACGTCGCGCAGCGCCTCGATGCCCTCGCCCGTCCGGGCCGAGACCCACATCGCCCCGGGGAGCGCCTGGCGCAGCGCCAGCATGTCCTCCTCGGTCATGGCGTCGACCTTGTTCACGACGATCAGCTCCGGGACGGCGGACGCGTCGATCTCGTTGAGCACCGTGTGCACGGCGTCGATCTGCCCCAGCGGGTCGGAGTCGGAACCGTCGACGACGTGCACGAGCAGGTCGGCGTCGGCCACCTCCTCCAGCGTGGAGCGGAACGCGTCGACCAACTGGTGCGGCAGGTGGCGCACGAAGCCGACGGTGTCGGTCATCGTGTACTCGCGCCCCTCGGGCGTCTGCGCGCGGCGGACCGTCGGGTCCAGGGTGGCGAACAGTGCGTCCTGGACCAGCACGCCGGCCCCGGTGAGCTGGTTGAGCAGGCTGGACTTGCCGGCGTTCGTGTAGCCGGCGATCGCGACGCTCGGCGTCGCGTTGCGGTCGCGGGAGTTGCGCTGCGTCGTCCGGGCGGTCGCCATGCCGGCGATCTCCTTGCGGAGCTTGCTCACCCGAGAGCGGATCCGGCGCCGGTCGGTCTCGATCTTCGTCTCACCCGGACCACGGGTGCCGATGCCGCCACCGCCGGCGACCCGGCCACCGGCCTGCCGGCTCAGCGACTCACCCCAGCCACGCAGCCGGGGCAGCATGTACTGCATCTGGGCCAGCTCGACCTGGGCCTTGCCCTCTCGGCTGGTGGCGTGCTGGGCGAAGATGTCCAGGATCAGGGCGGTCCGGTCGACCACCTTGACCTTGAGCACCTTCTCCAGCTGGTTGAGCTGGCCGGGGGCCAGCTCCCCGTCGCAGATCACGGTGTCCGCGCCGGTGGCGGCGACGACCTCGCGCAGCTCGGCGGCCTTGCCCGAGCCGACGTAGGTGGCCGGGTCCGGCTTGTCCCGGCGCTGCATCAGCGCGTCGAGCACCTGGGAACCGGCGGTCTCGGCGAGCGCGGCGAGCTCGGTCAGCGAGCGCTGCGCGTCCGCCGCCGTCCCCTCGGTCCAGACGCCGACCAGGACGACCCGCTCGAGGCGGAGCTGCCGGTACTCGACCTCGGTGACGTCGGTGAGCTCGGTGCCGAGGCCCGCGACCCGACGCAGTGCGCCGCGCTCCTCCTTGACGTAGGAGCCGGTGGTGTCGTCATCGGCGTCCCACTGACCGGCCGGTGCCGGCTTGGTGTCGGGCATACTGGCGCGCGCCTTGTCGGCCCGGGCCTCTGCCTGGTCGAGGATCGCGCGGTTCTGGGCTGTCGTCATCGTCTCCAGCGTGGCACGCCCCTGCTCGTGGGGCGACCGACTTGTCACATCACTTGTTGTCATCGCCCGGTACAACACCTCAGGCCTCCGGATGCATCCCGAGGTACAGCGACCAGCGCTCCGCGTCCGGGTCCGCCGGTCGGGTGGCGTACTCGTCCAGCAACCCGTACAGCCGCTCCCGGAACTCCGCCAGCTCCGGTGGGCCCAGCCGCAGACCCAGCCGGCTGCTGGACAGCCGCTTCTCCCCCACTGCGGCGACCTCGGCCAGGAAGGCCGCCAGCAGCGGGTCCCGCGCCGGGGCCGGCCGGCCCTCGAGGTCCATCAGCCAGCTCTTCCCGGTCGCCCGGTAGGGCACCTCCCGGGCGCCCCGCGCGCCCCGCCGCGCGCTCTCGGCGACCAGGAAGCCGGTGTCGACGAGGGTGCGGACGTGGTGCAGCACGGTGGCCGGGTTGCGGCCCAGCCGGGCGGCGAGCTCCTTGTTGGTCAGCGCCTCGTCCAGGCACAGCCGCAGGATCCGCAGCCGGACGGCGGAGGCCAGGGCGCGCGCCTCGGCGTCGGTGGCCGGTCGGCGTTCCCCGGCGAACCGCCGCGCCCCCGCACCGGCCACCGCCTCGCCCGCACCGGCCTCCGGCTCGTCCATCCCGGCAGCGTAGGACGTCGACACGGCTCAGTGATTGACTTCCCCCGATCAGTGGCGGGAGGCTGCGCCGGTGACCCGCGACCGGAGCCTGCTGCGGCACCACGACTTCCGTCAGCTGTGGGCCGCGGAGACGGTCAGTCAAGTGGGCACCCAGGTGACCCTGCTGGCCCTGCCGGTGCTGGCGGTCTCGCTGCTGGAGGCGACGCCGCTGGAGATGGGCGTCCTGACCGCCCTGGAGACCGCCGCCTTCCTGCTCATCGGGCTCCCGGCCGGTGCCTGGGTCGACCGCTGGCGGCGCCGTCGGGTGCTGGTCACCGCCGACCTGGTGCGGGCGGCGGTGCTGGCGACCCTGCCGGTCGCGTACCTCCTCGACGTCCTCACCCTCGGGCAGCTGTTCGTCGTCGCGGCGGCGACCGGCACGGCGACCGTCTTCTTCGACGTCGCCTACCAGAGCTACCTGCCCGCCCTGGTCGACCGCGACCAGCTGGTCGACGGCAACGGCAAGCTGGAGGCCAGCCGGGCCGTCGCCCAGGTCGCCGGGCCCGGCATCACCGGCGTGCTGCTCCGGGTGCTCAGCGCGCCGATGGTCATCGCCCTGGACGCGGCGTCCTTCCTGCTCTCCGCGTTCTTCCTCAGCCGGGTCCAGCGCCCGGACGCCGTCCCCGACCGGGCCGGCCGGCGGCCGCTGCGCACCGAGATCGCCGAGGGGCTGTCCTTCGTCGTCCGCCAGCCGCTGCTCCGCCGGATCGTCGCCTGCACCGGCACGTCGAACCTGTTCTCCACGATCACCACGACCCTGCTGGTGCTCTACGCGCTGCGCCGGCTCGAGCTGTCCGAGAGCGTGCTGGGTCTCGTCTTCTCCGCCGGCGCCGTGGGCGGCCTGGTCGGCGCGGCGACGGCCGCGCGCTTCGCCCGCACCGTCGGCGAGGGCCGGGCGATCCCGCTGGCGGTCATGGTGATGGTGCCGTTCACCGCGCTCACGCCGCTGGCCGCCACCGGCGCCCCGCTGATCCTGCTGCCCCTCGGCCAGTTCGGCTTCAGCTGGGCGGTGGTGGTCTACAACATCACCCAGGTCAGCTTCCGGCAGCGACTGTGCCCGCCCGCTCTGCTGGGCCGGATGAACGCCTCGGTGCGCTTCCTGGTCTTCGGCACCATGCCGCTGGGCGGGCTGCTCGGCGGCGTCCTGGGCACCTGGCTCGGCGTGCTGCCGACGCTGTGGATCGCTGCGGCCGGTCAGCTGCTCGCGGCCGGCTGGGTGGTGGCGAGCCCCCTGCTGCGGATGCGTGACCTGCCCGACGGCCCGGACGCCCCGGCCGGCGGGGTGACGACGGTGCCGGAGGCGCGGGCGCCGACCGCCGGCAACGACCCGGAGCGGTCCGGCTGAGCAGCCGACGGGTTGGCCGGCCGGGCGACGGGTAGGGCGGCGGGGCACGGTCCACCGCTCGAGAGGACGACGATGACCAGCCCTGACGAGGAGCTCGACGACCCAGGCCGCGACCCCGCCGGCCTCGACCCGCCGCGCAACGTCTTCGGTGGCGCGGACCAGGACACCGGCCGCGGGGAGCCCCGTGGCACCGGGAACGTCGGGCCGGGCGACAAGCCCGAGGCGCCCACCGACGACCCGGAGACGCGGGCCGACGAGCCCGACCGCCCCTGACCTGCGGCCGCGCAGCCAGGACCCTCAGCCGGCGAGCCACTCCCGGCTGAGGGTCCCGGTGGCGACGACGACGGCCGGGCCGGACAGCACCGCCGTCGTCCCGTCCAACTGCACCGACAGCCGGCCGCCCGGCACGTCGACGAGGACCGTCCCGGTGTCGCGTCCGCCGGCGTCCAGCGCGGCGAACGCCGCAGCGCAGGCGCCGGTGCCACAGGAGCGGGTCTCCCCCACGCCGCGCTCGTGGACCCGGAGCCGCACGTGCGCGCAGGCGCCCTCCGGCGGGAGCACGTTCACCAGCTCGACGTTGACCCCCTCGGGGAACATCGCGTCGTCGACCTCTGGCAGAACCGAGAGGTCCAGGGTGTCGACCTCGACGTCGGTCAGGCAGACCAGGTGCGGGTTGCCCATCGACACCCCGAGCCCCGGGTGGGCGACGCCGGCGACCCGCGCCTCGCTCCGGCCCAGCGGGACCGCCGGACCCATGTCGACCCAGTAGCCGCCATCGGGCCGGGCGCCCACCCGACGGGGCCCGCCCCGGGTGCCGACCAGGACGCCGGCCTCGGCCACCGCCCGCTCCAGCAGCCCCTCGGCCAGCAGCACGTGCAGGAAGAGCCGGATGCCGTTGCCGCACATCTCCGCGTACGAGCCGTCGGCGTTGCGGTGGTCCATGAACCACTCGCAGTCGGCCAGCGCCGCGCCGAGCACGCCGGGCGCGTCGGGCACGTGCCGGCTCCGGACCACCCGCAGCACGCCGTCCCCGCCCAGGCCCGCGCGGCGGTCGCAGAGCCGACGCACCAGGTCGGCGTCCAGGCGGCCCTCCGGCCACACGTCCCCGTCGGGGTCGGGCAGGACGACGAAGTCGTTCTCGGTGCCGTGGCCGAGGAGGACCCGTGGGCCGGAGCTGTCGATCACCGGTCGATCGTACGGTCGGCGACCAGGCCGAGGACGACGTCGAGCAGGTCCGGCCGGGCCGCGTCGAACCAGACCGTGCCGGCGTCGCGGCGGAACCAGGACCGCTGCCGGCGGACGAACCGTCGGGTGGTGGTGATCGTCCGCTCGCGCGCCTCCTGTGCGGTGAGCACCCCGTCGAACTGCTGGAGAACCTGTGCGTACCCCAGGGCGCGGGACGCGGTCGGCCCGTCGCGCAACCCGTCGTCGGCGAGCGCAGCGACCTCCTCGACGAAGCCGGCGGCCCACATCGCGTCGACCCGGCGGGCCACCCGGTCGTCCAGCTCGTCGGGCTCCCGGTCCAGGCCGACCGTGATCGCCGGGTAGTGCGGTCGCGGGGCGGGCAGCGTCGCGGTGAACGGCTGCCCGGTCAGCTCGATCACCTCCAGCGCCCGGACCACCCGCCGGCTGTTGCTGGGCAGGATCGCGGTCGCGGCGGCCGGGTCCAGCGCCGCCAGCCGGGCGTGCAGCACCGCCGCGCCCTGGGCCTCCAGCTCGCCGGTCAGCCGGGCCCGCACCACCGGGTCGGTGCCGGGGATGTCCAGCTCGTCCAGCACCGCGCGCACGTACAGCCCGGAGCCCCCGACCAGCAGCGGGACGACGCCCGCGGCGCGGAGCCGGTCGACCTCGGCGCGGGCGCGCTGCCGGTACTCGGCCACCGAGGCCGGCTCCCGCACGTGCCACAGGTCCAGCAGGTGGTGCGGCACGCCGTCGCGTTCGGCCTCGGTCGGCTTGGCGGTGCCGATGTCCATCCCCCGGTAGAGCTGCATGGAGTCGGCGTTCACCACCTCACCCCCGCCGCCGGACCGGGCCAGCCGGTGCGCCAGCGCGACGGCCAGCGCTGTCTTGCCGGTGGCGGTCGGCCCGACGACCGCGATGACCGGCGGCCCACCGCCGGCGGTGACCGGCGGCCTGCCGTCGTCCACGGCGCTCACCGGGCCTGCCAGGTGGCGACGGGGTAGCCGACGCCGAACGGGGCGTCGTCGTGGTGCAGCACGGCGGTGACGACGCGTCCGCTCAGCGCAGCGCCGACCGCCCGCCACACCGGGACCCCGGCGGCGAGCAGTCGCCGTGCCGCGGCGGGGTCCAGGGCGGCCAGGGCGGTGGTGTCCCCGGTCCGCAGCGCAGCGGCGACCGCGGCGTCGAACGGGCCGGCAGCGGCGTCGAACGCACCGGGTGCCTTCTCGGTGCGCCGGGCCGACCCGTCCCCCATCGCGAGCACCCCCACGGGACCGGGCAGGTCCGCCAGCGCAGCGGCGAGGTCGGCCGGCCCCACCCCGAGCCGGCCGCCGGTGTGCCCGGCGCGGTCCAGCAGCCAGGCCGCCACCAGGTGCGGCAGCGGGACGCGGTGGCCGCCGGGGCGCACCCGGCCGGCGAACGGGACCTCCAGGTCGATGCCGAACCCACGCAGGTCACCGGCGTCCCCGGGACCGAACCGGAGGCCGTCGACGCCCTCCCCCACGACCACCACCACCTCCGGCTGGTGCTCCAGGACGGTCTGCACGGCGGTGGAGACGGCCGCGCGCAACACCGACAGCGCGTAGCTCGGGGCACCGGCGACCGCGGGGAGCAACAGCGGTGACTGCGGACAGAAGGCCACGGTCACCGGAGGAGGAGGTCTCACGCCAGGGAGTGTCGCGGATGCATCGTGGGAGACTGCTCACGTGTCGAGCACGGAGAACACCGGAGACCGGACCCAGCAGGCCACCGCCGCCCCCGAGGAGCGCCCTGAGGATGCGGTCGTCGAGGTGACGTCGGCCGACGAGGGGCCACTGGCCGCGACCCCGGGCGCCGCCGTCCCGGCGGACGCGCAGCCCGACGGCAGCGGCCCCGTCGTCGACGGACCCGGAGCCGCAGAGCCCCCGGCTCCGCAGCCCGATGACACCGCCTCCGCGGCCGTCACCCCCGAGGCGGGCACCCCGGCCGCCGCCGCCCCGGCCGATGCCGCGGTCGCCGACCCGACCACCGACGTCCCCACTGCCGACGTCCCCACCGACCTCGCCGCCACCGACCTCGCCGCCACCGACGCACCGACCGGCGACGACTCTGCGGCCACCCCCCGGCCGACCCGCGGCACCGCCTTCCAGCGGTCCATCAGCCCGCGCATCGCCGCGCTGGTGGGGCCCCACTCGGTGGAGGTGGACAGCCGCTCGGCCTCGGCGATCAGCTCGCTCTTGGCCGCCCG
>NZ_JAAKGN010000074.1:0-21480 GCF_011039295.1 Modestobacter sp. KNN46-3
TGGCCCGCCGGCTGCTCAGCCGCGACGAGGTGCCCAACTGCAAGCTGGCCACCCTCGCGCCCTACTTCTCCACCTCCACCCAGCCCTGTCACCGCGCGCTGGACGACGCCCGCGCGACCGTCGACGTCCTGCACGGGCTCTTCGAGCGCCTCGGGCCGCTGGGCATCACCTCACTGGAGGAGCTGACCGGGCTGACCCGCCAGGTCGACCCGCAGCGCCGCCGCAAGCGCCACCTCGCCGAGCACGTCCCCTCCGGCCCCGGGGTGTACGTCTTCCGCGGCCCTCGCGACGAACCGCTCTACGTCGGCACGTCGGGCGATCTCCGCAGCCGGGTGCGCAGCTACTTCTCCGCCGGCGAGCAGCGCAGCCGGATGACCGAGATGATCACCCTCGCCGAGCGGATCGAGGCGCTGCCGTGCGCGCACGACCTCGAGGCCGCCGTCCGGGAGCTCCGGCTGATCGCCGAGCACAAGCCCCGGTACAACCGGCGGTCCCGGTTCCCCGAGCGCGCGCTGTGGGTCCGGCTGACCGACGAGCCGTTCCCCCGGCTGTCGGTGGTGCGCCGGGTGCGCCCAGGGGCCGGCGCGTTCCTCGGCCCCTTCCCCGACCGGCGCGCAGCCGACGCCGCCGTCGCCGCCGTGCACGAGTCCCTGCCGCTGCGGCAGTGCACCTCCCGCCTGTCGCTGACCGTGCTGGGCAGCGCCTGCGCCCTGGCCGGGATGGGCCGGTGCGGGGCGCCCTGCACCGGCGACCAGAGCCGCGAGGAGTACGCCTCGATCGCAGCGGTGTTCCGGGCGGCTGTCGAGTCCGACCCCCGCGACCTGGTCGCACCGCTGCTGCACCGGGTCGAGCGGCTGGCCGAGGAGGGCCGGTACGAGGAGGCGGCCGTGCTGCGCGACCGGGTGGCCGTGCTGGTCCGGGCGGTCCGGCGCCGGCAGCGCCTGGAGTCGCTGGCCACCGTGCCCGAACTGGTCCTCGCCCGGCCCGACGGCGCCGGGGGCTGGCAGCTGGCGGTGGTCCGTCGTGGCCGGCTGGTCGCGGCCGGCGTCGCCGAACGGGGGCGGTCCGTCCGTGGCCACCTGACCGACCTGCGCACCACCGCCGAGACCCCGACCGGCCCGGAGGACGAGCTGGCCGCCTCCGTCGACGAGACGGAGCTGGTGCTGCGCTGGATGGAGAAGCCCGGCACCCGCCTGGTCGACCTGACCGGCACGCTGGCCAGCCGCACCCCAGGCACGGGCGACTACAGCGGCTTCCTCGCCCAGGTGGAGGCCGGCCGCGCCGAGCGGGACCCCTTCGCCGACACCCGGTCGCTCAGCACCCGCAGCCAGCCGGACCGGGTCGCCCCGGGTGCCCCACCAGCCGGTGGGCGCACCGCCGGACGGCGCGGCCGGGTCGCGACCGGGCTAGCATCCCGGACGTGATCACCGCCATCGTGATGATCGATGCCGCCACCGACTCGATCGGCGAGGTGGCCGAGGCGGTCGCCGCGCTGCCCGGGGTCAGCGAGGTCTACTCCGTCGCCGGCGACGTCGACCTGGTCGCGCTCGTCCGGGTGCACGAGTTCGACGAGATCGCCGAGGTCATCGCCGGTCGGATCAACAAGGTGCCCGGCGTCGTCGACACCGCCACGCACATCGCCTTCCGTGCCCACTCCCGGCACGACCTGGAGGCCGCGTTCTCGATCGGCTTCGAGTCGCCGGACCAGTAGCTCGACCCGGACGTCGGGTGGCCGGCGTAGCCGGCTCAGCCCGCGCCTGCGGGGCCTGAGGGCGACCGGGTCCTCACCCGCGGGCGGCGCGGCTGACCCGTACCCAGTCGGCCAGCTTCGCGGCCGCCCTGCCGTCGTCGACGGCGGCCGCTGCGCGCTCCAGCCCGGCGCCCAGCGCGTCGTGCAGCCGGACCCCGCGCGGGTCGAACGCGGCGAGGGCCCCGGCCGCGTTGAGCAGCACCGCGTCCCGGACCGGCCCCGGCTCACCGGCCACCAGCCGGCGCACCACCTCGGCGTTGACCTCGGGGCCGCCCCCGCGCAGGGCCCCCGGCCCGGACACCGGGATGCCCAGCGCCGTGGGGTCCAGCCGCTCGGCCACCACCTCACCGTCGCGCACCACCCACACCGCCGAGGTCGTGCTGGTGGTGAGCTCGTCGAGACCGTCGTCCCCACGGAAGACCAGCGCACGGGTGCCCCGATCGGCCAGCACCTGGGCCAGCACCGGGGCCATCCGGGTGTCCGCGCAGCCGATCGCGGCCGCCACCGGGCGGGCCGGGTTCGTCAGCGGGCCCAGGAAGTTGAACACCGTGCCGATCCCCAGCTCCCGTCGGGGAGCCGCCGCGTGCCGCATCCCGGGGTGGAAGACAGGGGCGAAGAAGAAGCCGATCCCCGCCTCCCGCACGCAGTGCGCCACCGCCGGGGCAGGCAGGTCGATGACCACCCCGAGCGCCTCGAGGACGTCGGCGGTGCCCGAGGCCGACGACGCCGCCCGGTTGCCGTGCTTGGCCACCGGGACGCCGGCCGCCGCGGTGACGATCGCGGCCATGGTGGAGATGTTCACCGTCTGCGCGCCATCGCCCCCGGTGCCGACGATGTCGACGCAGTCCACCGGGAGCTGCACCGGGGTCGCCTGTTCCAGCATCGTGGCGGCGAGCCCGGCCACCTCCTCCGGGGACTCACCCTTGGCCCGCAGGGCCACGACGAACCCGGCGACCTGGGCCGGGGTCGCCTCCCCGGTCATCACCTGGCGCATCGCCCAGCGGGTGTCCTCGGCCGCGAGGTGCTCACCCCTGGTGAGTCGGGTGAGCAGGCCGGGCCAGGTCGGGCTGGCTGACGTCATCAGGTCAGCGACGGACGGCCGGGCGCTGTGCTGCCCGGTCGCGGAGCAGCCCGGCGACGACCTCGGGTGCGGTCAGCGGGTCGACCGGGTAGGCCAACGTCGCGTCGGCCATCGACCAGTGCGCCAGCCAGCGGTCCGCCTGCCGGGCGATGAGCACCACCAGCTGCGGACAGTCGGCGATCTCGTGCTTCAGCTGGCGGCTGATCCCCATGCCCCCGGTCGGCTGCGCCTCACCGTCCAGCACGCAGAGGTCGACACCACCCCGGTCGACGGCGGCCACGACCTCGTCAGCGGTCGCACACTCCAGGTACGTGACCGGCCCCACATCGGGCGCCGGAGCGTTGCCCACCGCCGTCCGGACGGCGGTGCGGACCTCGGCCCGCTGGCTGAAGACCAGCACGGTGGCCGGTGCGGCGTCAGGGCTCACCCGCCCGAGCCTAGTGCCCCCGGGACGACGGGTGGGGAGGCGACGTGCCGGGCCCGTCACAGGTGGCCTGACCGAGCGCGCCACGCCCATGCACCCCGCGTCGTGGGGCGACTGTCCCGATGCCATGATGAACCCGTGACAACGGCCCCCGTGGCGAGCAGCACCTTCGACACCTCGCGGGTGCACTCCCTGACCCGACCGAACATGGTCAGCGTCGGCACGATCGTCTGGCTCGCCAGTGAGCTGATGTTCTTCGCCGGCCTGTTCGCCATGTACTTCACCGCCCGCGCCCGTGCAGAGGACGGCTGGCCGCCGGAGCCGACCGAGCTCAACGTGCCGTATGCGTTGTTCTTCACACTGATCCTGGTCGCCTCGTCGGTGACCTGTCAGTTCGGCGTCTTCGCCGCGGAGATCGGCAACGTGTACGGCCTGCGGCGCTGGTTCACCATCACCTTCGTGATGGGCCTGGTCTTCGTGCTGGGCCAGATGTTCGAGTACCGCACCCTCGTGGTCGACCACGGCACGACCATCGCGTCGTCGGCCTACGGGTCGGTCTTCTACCTGACCACGGGCTTCCACGCCCTGCACGTGATCGGCGGCCTCGTCGCCTTCGTCTTCGTGCTCATACGGTCCACCATGGGTCGTTTCACACCTGCCCAGGCGACGTCCGCGATCGTGGTGTCCTACTACTGGCACTTCGTCGACGTCGTGTGGGTGGGCCTCTTTATCACGATCTACCTGATCAAGTAGGGAAACCGGGTGTCAACCACGAAGGCCTCGTCCGAAGCCCCTCTCGAGGGCGGCCGTCGCGGGCTGCTGCGTCGCCGGCCGGTCGCTGGCACGCCGGCCGCCGCCGCCCGTGACCGGCGCCGCTCCAAGCAGCGCCGCCGCCTGGCCAACGTGGCCGGGCTGATGGCCGCCCTGGTCCTGACCGGGGTGGGCTATTCCGCCCTCGCGCCCGTGGCCAGTGCTGCCGACGACCCGACGGGCAACCCGTCGAACGCCGTCGAGGCCGGCCGCGAGCTCTACACCCGCAGCTGCATCACCTGCCACGGCTCCAACCTGCAGGGCGTCGAGGACCGCGGTCCGTCCCTCATCGGGGTAGGAGAGGCCTCGGTCTACTTCCAGGTCTCCACCGGCCGGATGCCGCTGGTCCGCCAGGAGGCCCAGGCCCCTGAGCACCCGGTGCTCTTCACGGAGGAGGAGATCGACCAGCTGATGGCCTACGTGCAGGCCAATGGCGGCGGTCCCACGGTCCCTTCCGGTGACCTGCGCGACGGCGAGCTGGCCGAGGGTGGCGAGCTGTTCCGCCTCAACTGCGCCTCCTGCCACAACTTCGTCGGCCAGGGTGGTGCGCTCTCCTCGGGGAAGCGTGCCCCGTCACTGGACGGCCTCACCGACGCGCAGATCTACACGGCGATGCTGACCGGCCCAGAGAACATGCCGGTTTTCGGGGACAACCAGCTCACGCCTGAGGAGAAGCATTCGATCATCAACTACGTGCAGACGATCCAGGACCAGGCCGACCCGGGTGGTGCCCCGGTCGGCCGCGCCGGCCCGGTCGCCGAGGGCCTGGTGATCTGGGTCGCCGGCGTCGGCGCCCTGCTGTTCGGGATCTTCTGGATGGGGACGAAGGCGTGAGCACGACGGACAAGAACCCCGGCTCGGCCGGCGGGAGCGGCGTCGCCGGCCCCAGCCACGGCGGGCCGGACGACGACTACACGCCGGCCCAGCTCGCGGCGATGGACCGCACGGAGCTGGACCGGCTGGGTGCCCGCTACGACGGCGTCGAGGTGCTGCACGTCGAGCCCGGCCCCATCCCGGGTTCGGCGCTGGAGAAGCAGGCCACCCGGCAGGTCACGATGTGGTTCGCCCTCGCCGGCGTCTTCGCGGTCGCCTTCCTGGTCGTGTACGCCGGGTCCGGCTGGTTCCTCCCCGGCTGGGAGTGGGAGGTGGGAGCCAACGCCTGGAGCGCGCTGTTCACCCCGGTCCTCGGCCTGGCGATGGGCCTGTCGCTGCTGTGCATCGGCATCGGCCTGGTGCAGTACGTCAAGAAGCTCCTCCCGCACGAGACCGCGGTCCAGGACAAGCACGACGGCTCGCACTTCGACCGGGTCACCACCGGGGCGACCCTGATGAGCGGTCTGGACAAGTCCGGGCTCCCCCGCCGCAAACTGCTCCTGGGCACGATCGGTGGGATGGGGGTCGCATTCGGCGCCATGCTGATCGCCCCGCTCGGTGGCCTGATCAAGAACCCGAACGCCGGCAATCCGCTCGGGACCACGTCGTGGGCCGAGGGGGTCCGCCTCCTGCGCGACGACGGCACACCGATCCGCCCGGGTGACCAGCAGCCCGGTTCGCTGGAGACGGTCTTCCCGGCCGTGGAGGGTGGCAACCGGCAGTCCGATGCGGCGACCATGCTCATCCGGCTCCGGCCCGAGCAGCAGCTGAACGAGGAGCCGCGGGAGGGTCAGGCCGACTTCTCCTACGGCGACTACGTCGCCTACTCGAAGATCTGCACGCACGCCGGGTGTCCGGTGTCCCTGTACGAGCAGGAGACAGGGCGGATCCTGTGCCCCTGTCACCAGTCCATCTTCCAGGTGGACCAGGGCGCGAAGCCGGTGTTCGGCCCGGCCACCCGCGCGCTCCCTCAGCTGCCCATCACGGTCGACGACGAGGGCTACTTCGTGGCACGGAGCGACTACATTGAGGCAGTCGGCCCCACCTACTGGAACCGGGAACGGATCTGATGGCCACCACCACGGCGGCGCCTGGGGCGCCGACTACCAAGATCGGCCAAGCAGCACTCGAGGTCGACGACCGGCTGATCGTCGCCGGCCCGCTGCGCCGCACCCTGAACAAGGTCTTCCCCGACCACTGGTCCTTCCTGCTCGGGGAGATCGCGCTCTACTGCTTCGTCATCCTGCTGCTGTCAGGCACCTACCTGACGTTCTTCTTCGACGCCACCATGCAGGAGGTCGTCTACGAGGGGAGCTACGCACCGCTGCGCGGCGTGGAGATGTCGGCAGCCTACGAGTCGACGCTCGGGATCTCGTTCGACGTCCGCGGCGGGTTGCTGATCCGGCAGATCCACCACTGGGCCGCCTTGTTGTTCGTGGCCGCGATCGTGATCCACCTGCTGCGCATCTTCTTCACCGGTGCCTTCCGCCGCCCGCGCGAGAGCAACTGGCTGATCGGTGTCGTCCTCCTGGTCCTCGCCCTCCTCATGGGCGTGACCGGCTACACGCTCCCGGACGACCTGCTCTCCGGGACCGGGCTGCGGATCATCAGCGCGATCATCCTGTCCATCCCGGTCATCGGGACCTGGGCACACTGGGCCGTGTTCAACGGTGACTACGTCGGCATGGACATCATCGGCCGGTTCTACATCGCGCACGTGCTGATCATCCCGGCCATCCTGCTCGCCCTGATCGCTGCGCACCTGCTGATCCTGGTCAAGCAGAAGCACACCCAGTTCCCCGGTGCCGGCCGTACGGAGCACAACGTCGTCGGCAACCGGCTCTTCCCCACCTTCGCGGGGAAGGCGACCGCACTGCTCTTCATCGTGTTCGGCATCATCGCCGCCCTCGGCGGGATGGTCCAGATCAACCCGGTCTGGCTGTGGGGCCCGTACAACCCCGCGCAGGTTTCCGCTGGCTCCCAGCCGGACTGGTACATCGGGTTCCTCGACGGTGCCGCACGGGTGTTCCCCGCCTGGGACCTCAACCTGCCCGGCGACTACACGATCCCGGCACTGTTCTGGCCAACCGTGGTCGGGGCCGGCCTGATGTTCACCGTGCTCGCGCTCTACCCGATGATCGAGCGCAAGCTCACCGGGGACACTGCCTCGCACCACCTGCTGCAGCGTCCTCGGGACGTGCCGGTCCGCACCTCCGTCGGCGCAATGGCCCTCACGTTCTACGTGGTGCTGTGGATCTCCGGCGGGAACGACCTCATCGCTGCGAAGTTCGACCTCAGCTTGAACGCGATGATCTGGTTCGGCCGGATCGGCTGCCTGGTGCTGCCGCCCCTCGCCTACTGGATCACCTACCGGCTGTGTCTGGGCCTCCAGCGGCACGACCGCGAGGTCCTCGAGCACGGCATCGAGACCGGAGTCATCCGGAGACTGCCCAGCGGGGAGTTCATCGAGGTGCACCAGCCCCTCGGTCCCGTGGACGATCACGGTCACGGCCAGCTCGCCTACGGCGGGGCCTCGGTGCCCAAGAAGATGAACCAGGTCGGCGGCGCTCGCCGCGCGATCAAGGGCTTCTTCACGCCCGTCGAGGAGCCTGCTGACGTCCAGCGACAGGCTGAGCTGGAAGCCCGTGGGCTGGAGGCGGAGGAGTCCGACCGCCGGGTCATCAGCTCGGGACGTCCTTCCGAGGGGGGCCGCCCCTCCGAAGGCGGTCGGCCGCAGGCTCCGCGCGACTGACGCAAGGCACCAACAGCAGCAGGGCCCCGACGGACACCTCCGTCGGGGCCCTGCTGCATCTCCGCCGGGCTCGATCCGCCCAGCCGCTGGTCGTCCCGGCCCGGTCGTCCTCCGCATCGGCGTGCATCGGTCCTACCCTCCGGCGGTGGACCTCCGGCCGGTGCGTGACGCGTACTCGACCATGTCAGGTCAGTACATCGACCTGTTCGACCGCGGCTGGCACGAGCACGAGGACGACACCGCCCTCGTGCGGCGGCACCTGACCGGGCTCCCCGGACCAGTGCTCGACCTCGGTTGCGGGCCCGGTCACTGGACCGCCCTCCTGCACTCCGCGGGCGCCCAGGTGACGGGCGTCGACATGGTCCCCGAGTTCATCACGCACGCTCAGGCGACCCATCCCGGCCCGGAGTTCCAGCTCGGCTCGATGACCGAACTGGACGTCCCCGAGCACTCCGTGGCAGGCATCCTCTCCTGGTACTCGACCATCCACCTGCCGCCGCCGGAACTCGACCGTGTGCTCGCGGTGTTCCGCCAGCTCCTCGTCTCCTCCGGCGTTCTCGTCGTCGGCTTCTTCGACAGCCACGACGACGTGACGCGGTTCGACCACAAGGTCGTTACCGCCTACCGCTGGCCCGTCGACACCTTTTCTCAGCACCTGACGAACGCGGGCTTCACGGAGGCGGAGCGACTGCAGCGCCAGTCCCCGGAACGGCCAGGTCGGAGCTACGCCGCCATCGCCGCACGAGCGTCCTGAGGCTCCCACCCACCCCGATCATCGAACCAAGAAGGCGTCAGCGGCCGCGTCCACTGCTCAGCGGGGCACATGCCGAGCGGGGCCCCTTCCCGACTGGGAAGGGGCCCCGCTGAGTGGTGGTCTGCAGGTGTCGATCAGCTGTGCGCGTTCTGCCCGACGTAGTACTCGAAGAGCAGGCCACCGATGGTCACGATCAGCGCGACGGCGCCGATGAGCACCAGCCACGGGTACCAGAAGGCCAGCGCCAGGCCCATGATCCCGGCCGAGAACGCCAGCCCGAACGGCCAGTAGCTCGCCGGGCTGAAGAAGCCCAGCTCGCCGGCCCCGTCGGCGATCTCGGCGTCCTTGCGGTCCTCGGGCCGGGCGTCGATGCGGCGGCTCACGAACCAGAAGAAGCCACCGATCAGGGCGGTGAGACCGCCAGACAGGGCCAGGGCCGTCGTGCCGATCGGCTCCCGGGACCAGACGCCGTAGACGACAGCGGTCACGAGGCAGAAGACCGTGATCAAGTTGAAGATGAGCGCTTCGACCTTCACGGCCGCTCCTCCAGGTGGTACGAGGTGTTCGGGTCAGTCATCGGAGGCCACCGTCTGCTGCTCGCGCTCGAGCAGGAACGGCTCCGTCGAGGTGGCCGCCCCCGGCTGGCCGATCGACTCCAGGGCGTCGAAGGTCGACAGACCGTCCTCCCGCGCCTCGAGGTAAGACTCGTAGTCATCGGAGCTGACCGAACGGAGCTCGAAGTTCATGAACGCGTGGTAGGTGCCGCACAGCTCCGCGCAGCGCCCGACGTAGGCGCCCTCTTCGCGGACGGTGACCTCGAAGACGTTGTCCCGCCCGTTCTCGTTGCCCGGGATGATGTCGAGCTTGAAGAGGAACTCCGGCACCCAGAAGGAGTGGATGACGTCCGCGGAGGCCAGCTCGAACCGGATCGTCTGGTCGGTCGGGACCACCAGGATCGGGATCTCCGTGCTGGAGCCCACGGTCGACACCGGCTCGCCGCCCTCGGTCTCCGTCTCGGGGTAGACGAACTGCCAGTTCCACTTGAAGGCGTTGACCGCCACCGTGACGTCGGGATCATCACTGACGTCACGGACCTCGTTCTGGGTGTTCACGGTGAAGAAGAAGAGCACCGCGATGATCAGGAACGGGATGATCGTGTAGACGACCTCGAGCGGGAGGTTGTAGGCGGTCTGCCGGGGCAGCTCGTCCCCGCGCTTGCGGTACCGGATCGCCGCGTAGGCGATGAGGATCCACACCGCGATGCCGACCACCAGGGCGGCGATCGTCGAACCGATCCACAGGTCGTGCATCCGCTCGGCCTGGTCGGTGATGCCCTCGGGCCATCCCCAACTGAGCCAACTGCCCGTCACGTCGCACCCGCTGAGCGTCAGCGCTCCCAGGAGACCGAGCCCGGCGACCTTCGCCAGCTTGCTGCGTCGAGCCACTGCCCGCTGCCTCCTCATCCCCCGCGTGGCGGCGCCACGCGGTCTCACCGGCGGGTGCTCCTCGGTTGCCCGACAGGCTCTGCCCACCCCGACCACAGTCTCGCCGAGACTAGCCGACCCCGCCCGTCGTCCCGGGGGCGGGAGCACCGCCCCGGCGGGTCGCCCCGGGCCCGCTGGTCGGACACGGCCGGCGGCGTCCCCCGGCGGGACGGCGAGCCCGCTGCCGGCCGGCAGCGCGGGCGCTGACGTGCTCCGGGCCACGCCGTGGGCGACGGCCCGCGGTCGACCCGGGCGGTTACAGTCGCGGGCGTGTACCGACGCCTGCTCAGCCCCGGGTGGCTCCTCATGCACCTGGTGGTCGTGGCGCTCTTCGTGATGACGTTCTTCCTCGGCTACTGGCAGTTGACCAAGGCCGAGGCCGGGGGCGGCGCCGTCAACTGGAGCTATGCGCTGCAGTGGCCGCTCTACGGGTTCATGGGCCTGGGCTTCTACCTCAAGATGGCCAAGGACGAGCTGGCCCGGGATCCCGCGGACGACGAGCCCGGCGCCTCCCTGGTGCTGTACCAGCGCCCGCGGATCGACACGACCGGTGACCCGGAGCTGGCTGCCTACAACGCCTACCTCGCCGAGCTCAACGAGAAGGCGCTCAGAGCGCGGAGCCACAGTGACCGCTGACCGCACCGCGACGTCGTCGCGGCTGCCGCGCGGTCTCGCCCGCCGGGTCGGGCAGGACGTGCCGGCCGCCCTGACCCGCTACCGGGTGATGGCCTGGGTCGTCGGCGTCCTGCTGATCGCCCTGATCCTGGTCGCCGTGCCGTTGAAGTACACCGCCGGTGTCGAGGGCCCGGTCGAGGTCATCGGCACCGCGCACGGCTGGCTCTACGCGATCTTCTTCGTGACCGCCTGCGACCTCGCGCTCCGCGCCCGGTGGTCGGTCAAGGGCTCGGTGCTCGTGCTCCTGGCCGGCACGTCCTGCCCGACCCGGCGGGCGAGACCGCGCGGCAGCCGCGACGACGTCGCGGTGCGGTCAGCGGTCACTGTGGCTCCGCGCTCTGAGCGCCTTCTCGTTGAGCTCGGCGAGGTAGGCGTTGTAGGCAGCCAGCTCCGGGTCACCGGTCGTGTCGATCCGCGGGCGCTGGTACAGCACCAGGGAGGCGCCGGGCTCGTCGTCCGCGGGATCCCGGGCCAGCTCGTCCTTGGCCATCTTGAGGTAGAAGCCCAGGCCCATGAACCCGTAGAGCGGCCACTGCAGCGCATAGCTCCAGTTGACGGCGCCGCCCCCGGCCTCGGCCTTGGTCAACTGCCAGTAGCCGAGGAAGAACGTCATCACGAAGAGCGCCACGACCACCAGGTGCATGAGGAGCCACCCGGGGCTGAGCAGGCGTCGGTACACGCCCGCGACTGTAACCGCCCGGGTCGACCGCGGGCCGTCGCCCACGGCGTGGCCCGGAGCACGTCAGCGCCCGCGCTGCCGGCCGGCAGCGGGCTCGCCGTCCCGCCGGGGGACGCCGCCGGCCGTGTCCGACCAGCGGGCCCGGGGCGACCCGCCGGGGCGGTGCTCCCGCCCCCGGGACGACGGGCGGGGTCGGCTAGTCTCGGCGAGACTGTGGTCGGGGTGGGCAGAGCCTGTCGGGCAACCGAGGAGCACCCGCCGGTGAGACCGCGTGGCGCCGCCACGCGGGGGATGAGGAGGCAGCGGGCAGTGGCTCGACGCAGCAAGCTGGCGAAGGTCGCCGGGCTCGGTCTCCTGGGAGCGCTGACGCTCAGCGGGTGCGACGTGACGGGCAGTTGGCTCAGTTGGGGATGGCCCGAGGGCATCACCGACCAGGCCGAGCGGATGCACGACCTGTGGATCGGTTCGACGATCGCCGCCCTGGTGGTCGGCATCGCGGTGTGGATCCTCATCGCCTACGCGGCGATCCGGTACCGCAAGCGCGGGGACGAGCTGCCCCGGCAGACCGCCTACAACCTCCCGCTCGAGGTCGTCTACACGATCATCCCGTTCCTGATCATCGCGGTGCTCTTCTTCTTCACCGTGAACACCCAGAACGAGGTCCGTGACGTCAGTGATGATCCCGACGTCACGGTGGCGGTCAACGCCTTCAAGTGGAACTGGCAGTTCGTCTACCCCGAGACGGAGACCGAGGGCGGCGAGCCGGTGTCGACCGTGGGCTCCAGCACGGAGATCCCGATCCTGGTGGTCCCGACCGACCAGACGATCCGGTTCGAGCTGGCCTCCGCGGACGTCATCCACTCCTTCTGGGTGCCGGAGTTCCTCTTCAAGCTCGACATCATCCCGGGCAACGAGAACGGGCGGGACAACGTCTTCGAGGTCACCGTCCGCGAAGAGGGCGCCTACGTCGGGCGCTGCGCGGAGCTGTGCGGCACCTACCACGCGTTCATGAACTTCGAGCTCCGTTCGGTCAGCTCCGATGACTACGAGTCTTACCTCGAGGCGCGGGAGGACGGTCTGTCGACCTTCGACGCCCTGGAGTCGATCGGCCAGCCGGGGGCGGCCACCTCGACGGAGCCGTTCCTGCTCGAGCGCGAGCAGCAGACGGTGGCCTCCGATGACTGACCCGAACACCTCGTACCACCTGGAGGAGCGGCCGTGAAGGTCGAAGCGCTCATCTTCAACTTGATCACGGTCTTCTGCCTCGTGACCGCTGTCGTCTACGGCGTCTGGTCCCGGGAGCCGATCGGCACGACGGCCCTGGCCCTGTCTGGCGGTCTCACCGCCCTGATCGGTGGCTTCTTCTGGTTCGTGAGCCGCCGCATCGACGCCCGGCCCGAGGACCGCAAGGACGCCGAGATCGCCGACGGGGCCGGCGAGCTGGGCTTCTTCAGCCCGGCGAGCTACTGGCCGTTCGGGCTGGCGTTCTCGGCCGGGATCATGGGCCTGGCGCTGGCCTTCTGGTACCCGTGGCTGGTGCTCATCGGCGCCGTCGCGCTGATCGTGACCATCGGTGGCCTGCTCTTCGAGTACTACGTCGGGCAGAACGCGCACAGCTGATCGACACCTGCAGACCACCACTCAGCGGGGCCCCTTCCCAGTCGGGAAGGGGCCCCGCTCGGCATGTGCCCCGCTGAGCAGTGGACGCGGCCGCTGACGCCTTCTTGGTTCGATGATCGGGGTGGGTGGGAGCCTCAGGACGCTCGTGCGGCGATGGCGGCGTAGCTCCGACCTGGCCGTTCCGGGGACTGGCGCTGCAGTCGCTCCGCCTCCGTGAAGCCCGCGTTCGTCAGGTGCTGAGAAAAGGTGTCGACGGGCCAGCGGTAGGCGGTAACGACCTTGTGGTCGAACCGCGTCACGTCGTCGTGGCTGTCGAAGAAGCCGACGACGAGAACGCCGGAGGAGACGAGGAGCTGGCGGAACACCGCGAGCACACGGTCGAGTTCCGGCGGCGGCAGGTGGATGGTCGAGTACCAGGAGAGGATGCCTGCCACGGAGTGCTCGGGGACGTCCAGTTCGGTCATCGAGCCGAGCTGGAACTCCGGGCCGGGATGGGTCGCCTGAGCGTGCGTGATGAACTCGGGGACCATGTCGACGCCCGTCACCTGGGCGCCCGCGGAGTGCAGGAGGGCGGTCCAGTGACCGGGCCCGCAACCGAGGTCGAGCACTGGTCCGGGGAGCCCGGTCAGGTGCCGCCGCACGAGGGCGGTGTCGTCCTCGTGCTCGTGCCAGCCGCGGTCGAACAGGTCGATGTACTGACCTGACATGGTCGAGTACGCGTCACGCACCGGCCGGAGGTCCACCGCCGGAGGGTAGGACCGATGCACGCCGATGCGGAGGACGACCGGGCCGGGACGACCAGCGGCTGGGCGGATCGAGCCCGGCGGAGATGCAGCAGGGCCCCGACGGAGGTGTCCGTCGGGGCCCTGCTGCTGTTGGTGCCTTGCGTCAGTCGCGCGGAGCCTGCGGCCGACCGCCTTCGGAGGGGCGGCCCCCCTCGGAAGGACGTCCCGAGCTGATGACCCGGCGGTCGGACTCCTCCGCCTCCAGCCCACGGGCTTCCAGCTCAGCCTGTCGCTGGACGTCAGCAGGCTCCTCGACGGGCGTGAAGAAGCCCTTGATCGCGCGGCGAGCGCCGCCGACCTGGTTCATCTTCTTGGGCACCGAGGCCCCGCCGTAGGCGAGCTGGCCGTGACCGTGATCGTCCACGGGACCGAGGGGCTGGTGCACCTCGATGAACTCCCCGCTGGGCAGTCTCCGGATGACTCCGGTCTCGATGCCGTGCTCGAGGACCTCGCGGTCGTGCCGCTGGAGGCCCAGACACAGCCGGTAGGTGATCCAGTAGGCGAGGGGCGGCAGCACCAGGCAGCCGATCCGGCCGAACCAGATCATCGCGTTCAAGCTGAGGTCGAACTTCGCAGCGATGAGGTCGTTCCCGCCGGAGATCCACAGCACCACGTAGAACGTGAGGGCCATTGCGCCGACGGAGGTGCGGACCGGCACGTCCCGAGGACGCTGCAGCAGGTGGTGCGAGGCAGTGTCCCCGGTGAGCTTGCGCTCGATCATCGGGTAGAGCGCGAGCACGGTGAACATCAGGCCGGCCCCGACCACGGTTGGCCAGAACAGTGCCGGGATCGTGTAGTCGCCGGGCAGGTTGAGGTCCCAGGCGGGGAACACCCGTGCGGCACCGTCGAGGAACCCGATGTACCAGTCCGGCTGGGAGCCAGCGGAAACCTGCGCGGGGTTGTACGGGCCCCACAGCCAGACCGGGTTGATCTGGACCATCCCGCCGAGGGCGGCGATGATGCCGAACACGATGAAGAGCAGTGCGGTCGCCTTCCCCGCGAAGGTGGGGAAGAGCCGGTTGCCGACGACGTTGTGCTCCGTACGGCCGGCACCGGGGAACTGGGTGTGCTTCTGCTTGACCAGGATCAGCAGGTGCGCAGCGATCAGGGCGAGCAGGATGGCCGGGATGATCAGCACGTGCGCGATGTAGAACCGGCCGATGATGTCCATGCCGACGTAGTCACCGTTGAACACGGCCCAGTGTGCCCAGGTCCCGATGACCGGGATGGACAGGATGATCGCGCTGATGATCCGCAGCCCGGTCCCGGAGAGCAGGTCGTCCGGGAGCGTGTAGCCGGTCACGCCCATGAGGAGGGCGAGGACCAGGAGGACGACACCGATCAGCCAGTTGCTCTCGCGCGGGCGGCGGAAGGCACCGGTGAAGAAGATGCGCAGCAGGTGGATCACGATCGCGGCCACGAACAACAAGGCGGCCCAGTGGTGGATCTGCCGGATCAGCAACCCGCCGCGGACGTCGAACGAGATCCCGAGCGTCGACTCGTAGGCTGCCGACATCTCCACGCCGCGCAGCGGTGCGTAGCTCCCCTCGTAGACGACCTCCTGCATGGTGGCGTCGAAGAAGAACGTCAGGTAGGTGCCTGACAGCAGCAGGATGACGAAGCAGTAGAGCGCGATCTCCCCGAGCAGGAAGGACCAGTGGTCGGGGAAGACCTTGTTCAGGGTGCGGCGCAGCGGGCCGGCGACGATCAGCCGGTCGTCGACCTCGAGTGCTGCTTGGCCGATCTTGGTAGTCGGCGCCCCAGGCGCCGCCGTGGTGGTGGCCATCAGATCCGTTCCCGGTTCCAGTAGGTGGGGCCGACTGCCTCAATGTAGTCGCTCCGTGCCACGAAGTAGCCCTCGTCGTCGACCGTGATGGGCAGCTGAGGGAGCGCGCGGGTGGCCGGGCCGAACACCGGCTTCGCGCCCTGGTCCACCTGGAAGATGGACTGGTGACAGGGGCACAGGATCCGCCCTGTCTCCTGCTCGTACAGGGACACCGGACACCCGGCGTGCGTGCAGATCTTCGAGTAGGCGACGTAGTCGCCGTAGGAGAAGTCGGCCTGACCCTCCCGCGGCTCCTCGTTCAGCTGCTGCTCGGGCCGGAGCCGGATGAGCATGGTCGCCGCATCGGACTGCCGGTTGCCACCCTCCACGGCCGGGAAGACCGTCTCCAGCGAACCGGGCTGCTGGTCACCCGGGCGGATCGGTGTGCCGTCGTCGCGCAGGAGGCGGACCCCCTCGGCCCACGACGTGGTCCCGAGCGGATTGCCGGCGTTCGGGTTCTTGATCAGGCCACCGAGCGGGGCGATCAGCATGGCGCCGAATGCGACCCCCATCCCACCGATCGTGCCCAGGAGCAGTTTGCGGCGGGGGAGCCCGGACTTGTCCAGACCGCTCATCAGGGTCGCCCCGGTGGTGACCCGGTCGAAGTGCGAGCCGTCGTGCTTGTCCTGGACCGCGGTCTCGTGCGGGAGGAGCTTCTTGACGTACTGCACCAGGCCGATGCCGATGCACAGCAGCGACAGGCCCATCGCCAGGCCGAGGACCGGGGTGAACAGCGCGCTCCAGGCGTTGGCTCCCACCTCCCACTCCCAGCCGGGGAGGAACCAGCCGGACCCGGCGTACACGACCAGGAAGGCGACCGCGAAGACGCCGGCGAGGGCGAACCACATCGTGACCTGCCGGGTGGCCTGCTTCTCCAGCGCCGAACCCGGGATGGGGCCGGGCTCGACGTGCAGCACCTCGACGCCGTCGTAGCGGGCACCCAGCCGGTCCAGCTCCGTGCGGTCCATCGCCGCGAGCTGGGCCGGCGTGTAGTCGTCGTCCGGCCCGCCGTGGCTGGGGCCGGCGACGCCGCTCCCGCCGGCCGAGCCGGGGTTCTTGTCCGTCGTGCTCACGCCTTCGTCCCCATCCAGAAGATCCCGAACAGCAGGGCGCCGACGCCGGCGACCCAGATCACCAGGCCCTCGGCGACCGGGCCGGCGCGGCCGACCGGGGCACCACCCGGGTCGGCCTGGTCCTGGATCGTCTGCACGTAGTTGATGATCGAATGCTTCTCCTCAGGCGTGAGCTGGTTGTCCCCGAAAACCGGCATGTTCTCTGGGCCGGTCAGCATCGCCGTGTAGATCTGCGCGTCGGTGAGGCCGTCCAGTGACGGGGCACGCTTCCCCGAGGAGAGCGCACCACCCTGGCCGACGAAGTTGTGGCAGGAGGCGCAGTTGAGGCGGAACAGCTCGCCACCCTCGGCCAGCTCGCCGTCGCGCAGGTCACCGGAAGGGACCGTGGGACCGCCGCCATTGGCCTGCACGTAGGCCATCAGCTGGTCGATCTCCTCCTCCGTGAAGAGCACCGGGTGCTCAGGGGCCTGGGCCTCCTGGCGGACCAGCGGCATCCGGCCGGTGGAGACCTGGAAGTAGACCGAGGCCTCTCCTACCCCGATGAGGGACGGACCGCGGTCCTCGACGCCCTGCAGGTTGGAGCCGTGGCAGGTGATGCAGCTGCGGGTGTAGAGCTCGCGGCCGGCCTCGACGGCGTTCGACGGGTTGCCCGTCGGGTCGTCGGCAGCACTGGCCACGGGCGCGAGGGCGGAATAGCCCACCCCGGTCAGGACCAGGGCGGCCATCAGCCCGGCCACGTTGGCCAGGCGGCGGCGCTGCTTGGAGCGGCGCCGGTCACGGGCGGCGGCGGCCGGCGTGCCAGCGACCGGCCGGCGACGCAGCAGCCCGCGACGGCCGCCCTCGAGAGGGGCTTCGGACGAGGCCTTCGTGGTTGACACCCGGTTTCCCTACTTGATCAGGTAGATCGTGATAAAGAGGCCCACCCACACGACGTCGACGAAGTGCCAGTAGTAGGACACCACGATCGCGGACGTCGCCTGGGCAGGTGTGAAACGACCCATGGTGGACCGTATGAGCACGAAGACGAAGGCGACGAGGCCGCCGATCACGTGCAGGGCGTGGAAGCCCGTGGTCAGGTAGAAGACCGACCCGTAGGCCGACGACGCGATGGTCGTGCCGTGGTCGACCACGAGGGTGCGGTACTCGAACATCTGGCCCAGCACGAAGACCAGGCCCATCACGAAGGTGATGGTGAACCAGCGCCGCAGGCCGTACACGTTGCCGATCTCCGCGGCGAAGACGCCGAACTGACAGGTCACCGACGAGGCGACCAGGATCAGTGTGAAGAACAACGCATACGGCACGTTGAGCTCGGTCGGCTCCGGCGGCCAGCCGTCCTCTGCACGGGCGCGGGCGGTGAAGTACATGGCGAACAGGCCGGCGAAGAACATCAGCTCACTGGCGAGCCAGACGATCGTGCCGACGCTGACCATGTTCGGTCGGGTCAGGGAGTGCACCCGCGAGGTGTCGAAGGTGCTGCTCGCCACGGGGGCCGTTGTCACGGGTTCATCATGGCATCGGGACAGTCGCCCCACGACGCGGGGTGCATGGGCGTGGCGCGCTCGGTCAGGCCACCTGTGACGGGCCCGGCACGTCGCCTCCCCACCCGTCGTCCCGGGGGCACTAGGCTCGGGCGGGTGAGCCCTGACGCCGCACCGGCCACCGTGCTGGTCTTCAGCCAGCGGGCCGAGGTCCGCACCGCCGTCCGGACGGCGGTGGGCAACGCTCCGGCGCCCGATGTGGGGCCGGTCACGTACCTGGAGTGTGCGACCGCTGACGAGGTCGTGGCCGCCGTCGACCGGGGTGGTGTCGACCTCTGCGTGCTGGACGGTGAGGCGCAGCCGACCGGGGGCATGGGGATCAGCCGCCAGCTGAAGCACGAGATCGCCGACTGTCCGCAGCTGGTGGTGCTCATCGCCCGGCAGGCGGACCGCTGGCTGGCGCACTGGTCGATGGCCGACGCGACGTTGGCCTACCCGGTCGACCCGCTGACCGCACCCGAGGTCGTCGCCGGGCTGCTCCGCGACCGGGCAGCACAGCGCCCGGCCGTCCGTCGCTGACCTGATGACGTCAGCCAGCCCGACCTGGCCCGGCCTGCTCACCCGACTCACCAGGGGTGAGCACCTCGCGGCCGAGGACACCCGCTGGGCGATGCGCCAGGTGATGACCGGGGAGGCGACCCCGGCCCAGGTCGCCGGGTTCGTCGTGGCCCTGCGGGCCAAGGGTGAGTCCCCGGAGGAGGTGGCCGGGCTCGCCGCCACGATGCTGGAACAGGCGACCCCGGTGCAGCTCCCGGTGGACTGCGTCGACATCGTCGGCACCGGGGGCGATGGCGCGCAGACGGTGAACATCTCCACCATGGCCGCGATCGTCACCGCGGCGGCCGGCGTCCCGGTGGCCAAGCACGGCAACCGGGCGGCGTCGTCGGCCTCGGGCACCGCCGACGTCCTCGAGGCGCTCGGGGTGGTCATCGACCTGCCTGCCCCGGCGGTGGCGCACTGCGTGCGGGAGGCGGGGATCGGCTTCTTCTTCGCCCCTGTCTTCCACCCCGGGATGCGGCACGCGGCGGCTCCCCGACGGGAGCTGGGGATCGGCACGGTGTTCAACTTCCTGGGCCCGCTGACGAACCCGGCCCGCCCGGTGGCGGCCGCGATCGGCTGCGCGGACACCCGGATGGCCCCGGTGCTGGCCCAGGTGCTGGCCGATCGGGGCACCCGTGCGCTGGTCTTCCGTGGGGACGACGGTCTCGACGAGCTCACCACCAGCACGACCTCGGCGGTGTGGGTGGTGCGCGACGGTGAGGTGGTGGCCGAGCGGCTGGACCCCACGGCGCTGGGCATCCCGGTGTCCGGGCCGGGGGCCCTGCGCGGGGGCGGCCCCGAGGTCAACGCCGAGGTGGTGCGCCGGCTGGTGGCCGGTGAGCCGGGGCCGGTCCGGGACGCGGTGCTGCTCAACGCGGCCGGGGCCCTCGCCGCGTTCGACCCGCGCGGGGTCCGGCTGCACGACGCGCTGGGCGCCGGGCTGGAGCGCGCAGCGGCCGCCGTCGACGACGGCAGGGCGGCCGCGAAGCTGGCCGACTGGGTACGGGTCAGCCGCGCCGCCCGCGGGTGAGGACCCGGTCGCCCTCAGGCCCCGCAGGCGCGGGCTGAGCCGGCTACGCCGGCCACCCGACGTCCGGGTCGAGCTACTGGTCCGGCGACTCGAAGCCGATCGAGAACGCGGCCTCCAGGTCGTGCCGGGAGTGGGCACGGAAGGCGATGTGCGTGGCGGTGTCGACGACGCCGGGCACCTTGTTGATCCGACCGGCGATGACCTCGGCGATCTCGTCGAACTCGTGCACCCGGACGAGCGCGACCAGGTCGACGTCGCCGGCGACGGAGTAGACCTCGCTGACCCCGGGCAGCGCGGCGACCGCCTCGGCCACCTCGCCGATCGAGTCGGTGGCGGCATCGATCATCACGATGGCGGTGATCACGTCCGGGATGCTAGCCCGGTCGCGACCCGGCCGCGCCGTCCGGCGGTGCGCCCACCGGCTGGTGGGGCACCCGGGGCGACCCGGTCCGGCTGGCTGCGGGTGCTGAGCGACCGGGTGTCGGCGAAGGGGTCCCGCTCGGCGCGGCCGGCCTCCACCTGGGCGAGGAAGCCGCTGTAGTCGCCCGTGCCTGGGGTGCGGCTGGCCAGCGTGCCGGTCAGGTCGACCAGGCGGGTGCCGGGCTTCTCCATCCAGCGCAGCACCAGCTCCGTCTCGTCGACGGAGGCGGCCAGCTCGTCCTCCGGGCCGGTCGGGGTCTCGGCGGTGGTGCGCAGGTCGGTCAGGTGGCCACGGACGGACCGCCCCCGTTCGGCGACGCCGGCCGCGACCAGCCGGCCACGACGGACCACCGCCAGCTGCCAGCCCCCGGCGCCGTCGGGCCGGGCGAGGACCAGTTCGGGCACGGTGGCCAGCGACTCCAGGCGCTGCCGGCGCCGGACCGCCCGGACCAGCACGGCCACCCGGTCGCGCAGCACGGCCGCCTCCTCGTACCGGCCCTCCTCGGCCAGCCGCTCGACCCGGTGCAGCAGCGGTGCGACCAGGTCGCGGGGGTCGGACTCGACAGCCGCCCGGAACACCGCTGCGATCGAGGCGTACTCCTCGCGGCTCTGGTCGCCGGTGCAGGGCGCCCCGCACCGGCCCATCCCGGCCAGGGCGCAGGCGCTGCCCAGCACGGTCAGCGACAGGCGGGAGGTGCACTGCCGCAGCGGCAGGGACTCGTGCACGGCGGCGACGGCGGCGTCGGCTGCGCGCCGGTCGGGGAAGGGGCCGAGGAACGCGCCGGCCCCTGGGCGCACCCGGCGCACCACCGACAGCCGGGGGAACGGCTCGTCGGTCAGCCGGACCCACAGCGCGCGCTCGGGGAACCGGGACCGCCGGTTGTACCGGGGCTTGTGCTCGGCGATCAGCCGGAGCTCCCGGACGGCGGCCTCGAGGTCGTGCGCGCACGGCAGCGCCTCGATCCGCTCGGCGAGGGTGATCATCTCGGTCATCCGGCTGCGCTGCTCGCCGGCGGAGAAGTAGCTGCGCACCCGGCTGCGGAGATCGCCCGACGTGCCGACGTAGAGCGGTTCGTCGCGAGGGCCGCGGAAGACGTACACCCCGGGGCCGGAGGGGACGTGCTCGGCGAGGTGGCGCTTGCGGCGGCGCTGCGGGTCGACCTGGCGGGTCAGCCCGGTCAGCTCCTCCAGTGAGGTGATGCCCAGCGGCCCGAGGCGCTCGAAGAGCCCGTGCAGGACGTCGACGGTCGCGCGGGCGTCGTCCAGCGCGCGGTGACAGGGCTGGGTGGAGGTGGAGAAGTAGGGCGCGAGGGTGGCCAGCTTGCAGTTGGGCACCTCGTCGCGGCTGAGCAGCCGGCGGGCCA